>JAEUSG010000504.1 GCA_016788315.1 Fibrobacterota bacterium
ATCACCCACCATGTAACCGTTTTCGTCAGGAGTTGTCTCGCTTTTCGTTTCCTTGCCAATAGCAAGAAAGGAGCCGGAACCTTTTCGTTGCTTCATGGTCACAGAAAACACAACATCATTTTCAAAGGTGTTAACAATAACTGGCATGCGAATGAAAACAGGTCTATTAATGCTACTGTTAACAATCCACCCTTCCCCCCGACTAAAAGTAACACTCTTTGAATCGGAAATTAGCACTGAATCCGGCGGAGTGCTCAGACAGTTGATTTCTAGTAGCTTTTGATATTTCTTGATCTCTTGAAGAGTGAATGGAGATATGTTTAGTGTTTGAAATTCCAAAGGTGTTGGGGATAAAAAACGAGAAAGTGGCTGGCCAAGAATTGACTCAGGCTTAGTTCCACTTTGTTGTAGTAGTGCAAAAGCATTCGGCTCAAAAGCTTCCAATGTATCTTCAAGGTAATCGGCAAAAAGTATCCCAAGTCCGTTTTGAAGTTGCGCAGTAGGCACAAATTCACTAATGGCAATTCGAGCCAGGTAAAGATTATTGTCAATCTTTTTTGTGACAAGATTATGAAGGGGAAAATTTGAATAATATGTAGAAAAATAAAATGGATATTTTTTGCCAATGCCTGGTAGAGTTATTCGGCCGTTATCTTCGTCTCTATCAATGTACGACATATCAAAAAAAGGAGTTAGTCGCCCCTTTTTTACTATTTCAGCAAACATAGGAAGGGGATTGAATTCAGGATATGCAAGAACTTCTACAATGTTGCCTTGCTGGTCGTGCATCAGGAAAAACTGTCGTTTGTCAACAATATTTTCGAAAAGCTGCTTCGTTATGTTTTGCTTTGTGTTCATATGTGTTTAATATAGATTATAACTGTAGTTTTAGCTTAGTTTAACCAAAAACATGCACTATTTTACTGAATAATGGTGTTTATTGGTGGCATATAATTTGCGAATACCAGAGTATTGATGATTTCACCATCTACAAACAGGAGCCGCCATGAAAACTGGAATTATGCTTTCTTTGCTATTGCTGGGTACTTTTGTTCACTCCGCGCTAAATGTACCTCTTGATGTCATTAATTGGTCAGACGCAAATTGCACCAATGAACCAGTAACTGCCGGTATATGTCTCCCAAGCGGAGCGGTGTATGATCTTTCAAAATTACGTATAACCGATGAATCTGGAAGCTTGGTACCGGCACAATTTAAATGGCTTTCAAAATGGTGGTGGGAGAAGCATAAAGGTGTTACTTCCAATCCATCTGCAAAATGGGTGTTGTGTGATTTTCAGGCTTCTGTTGAAGCTTCCAGCAAAATTAAATTTACATTAAGAGATGACAACACATCAACATCATCATCTTCAGCACTGGCTTCAAATCAGGATTCTAATGGTGTTACGGTAATTACCGGTCCTTTAAAATTCATTGTCTCAAAAACTAAAGGAAATCTTTTCGATGGAGTTTGGCTGGATGTTAACAGCAATGGAGCGTTTGAGGCGGCTGAACAAATAGTTGCTTCGAGATCTGACAATGGCGGGTTAATATCAGCAGCCGACTGGGCAAGTGGTGAATGTATTGCAGGTATCAAACATTCTTCTGCTCTCTCTGCCCCTGAACGTGTGATTGTTGAGGAAAATGGTATTAACAAGATTGTGATACGTGTAGAAGGGCGACATTACGCTGTGTCAAATGGCGTATCAAAAGGACTTTATGGTTATCAGGTCTTCATCACCGCATTTGCCGGCAAGCCTTATGTTGATGTTCAATGGGCTGTTACCAATACCTATATGGAGGGCAGCGAACCGGAATTAGGAACAGATCCATATACTGTTTACAGTTGGCCGTTTCAGGGGTATCTGCTTGATCTCAATCTGAATCTTGGGAGTTCGCAAACCTTTGCAATGCTTGGCGAAAATGAATTAACCGGCTCCTTAACGCAAACACCAGTTCGCTTACTGCAAAAAAAAGGAACTTACACACTAAGTAGTGCTTCTGGTGGTACTACTGCAAAGGGTGGTGCAATGGTTTCCGATGGTGCTCTTGGTGTTATGGTTGCCATGCGAGATTTTGCGCCAAATAGTCCAAAGGCAATTTCACTGACACAGAATAAACTTAGTCTTGAGCTCTTTCCTGATACGGGAAGTTTTTACTATCTGGATCAATACAGTCGCAAGAATCATAGAATGAGATTTGAATTTTTCAAAGGTGCATATCAATCTGGAGCCTTGACAGGCATGTGGAAGAAGTGTGATGCCCCTTTGCGTATGTTGGCAACAAACAGGGAGTGGTATCGCGATTGCATGGCATGGGATCGTGGATTTGGAGTTCCCCCATCTACAGCGTGGAATCGATTGAATCCTTCTTCGTGGACACGTATGAGCAAATTGTCTACTACGGATTGGGTAAACTATTCCTCTGCTGGTGGTTATAACGGAGCAGGTGATCATTGGAATCTTACTTCCGGCTTCTGGAATTATATGCTTCGCGGAAACCCTTTAGATTTCGAATTTGCGGAAGGACAAACTTTTTATTTTAATGATATGGTCAATGTCCACACTTCATATACAAGATGGGATGATGTTGGATACTATGCACGTCCTGAAGAGTTTCCCCCCTTATCACGCTATTCTGCTCACCACTCTCCGCAATTCCGCTATCAGTCTAAACTTATTAGCTTTCCTGGATTTAAATATAATAGGAGTGATTGGCCAGATCCTGGCCACATGCCAGTAATGCACGTTCTTGAATATTATCTTCTGACCGGTGACTTGGCCACACGCGATGCTATAGAAAGTCATGGTGTCAAGGGCGCGTCTGTGTTGTATTATTTTATATATAATGGTAGAAGTGAAGTGGTAAATCCTGATAGTATAATTATGATGAGTGCAGATCGAAACATTACCCGTCCAATCGTGGTGACAAATCACGCATACGAAATAACAGGCGATAACCGCTATTTTCATCCCATGAATATTGTGGCTCGTGGGGTGAGTGCGGTTGGTCAACGCAGCCCCATTGGATATTTGGCAGGACCGTGGTTAAACGGATATTCGCATAATATTCAGGGTGGGGTGAATTTCTGGTGTTCAAATTTCCCATGTTCTTCCGGTACGCAGGCACAGGTGGAAGCTTCGTTACCAAGAGGATATACAACCTCTGATTTTCAAATGGGAATTTCACATTCTGCGCTTTACAGTTTTTGGCAGACAACTCATGATGAAAACATAAGAGACGCGCTCATATTCAACGGAAAATTTCAGGAATGGTCTGCCGGAAAAAAAGATACTGTCAACACGTATGGCATTCCTGTAAAGTACATCGGGTTTCAGTACAGTTCATGGTGTGATTATTTGTGTATGGGAAAGCGATATAATGAGGCTGGACTTGAATGCACTTTTTACAGTTCAAACTCAGAAGCTCTGGGAGGCCTTGCTTTTTCCTATATGGTTTCAGGACTGGATCAGATTTGGCAGGTTTTAAAAGATGGAACAGCAGGCTATCCAGAGAATGCTTTTGTTCCAAATGGCAATCGAATGGAAATGAAGATTATTAATTTGTGGGAAGCTGTAAATAGACACGATTCTCTTGATAATACTCCTCCTGAAGCAGTAAATGATCTTTCTGCACAAATGGAGACTTCTGCCAGTGTTCGGCTTAACTGGACAGCGCCAGCAGGAGGAGCAAAGGAATATCAAATAAAATATGGCAGAAGTCCGATAGTTGATTATGTAAAGAGATGGGACGCAACAACACAAACAGGGTGGCCCGATTTGACACAATTCCCAGTTACCTATGAGGATCTTAATGCAGCTGCAATAAATTACACAACCACTAAAGAGGTTTCGTTTTGGGGTGCTCAAAATGTCAAAGGTGAGCCCACACCACGCTCTTCTGGTAGCGCGGAAACATTTGTAGTTACAGACTTGCCTCAAGGTGTGCCACTTTATTTTGCCATCGTTTCATATGACAGCACAGGAAATGTTTCAGGAATTTCTAATGTGGTATCACAAAATACGGCTACTGAAACGGGTTCTACCATCAATGGAAGATTCGGAATCCAAAGTGTTTATCCAAATCCATTTAATCCATCTGTTGCCATCTATTATTTCCAGGATGAAGTATCTGCACCCCTTCCAGTGTACTTGAAATTCTATAATGTGAGTGGTAGAGTTGTTCGGACGCTGGTTTCAAATGCAAAGAGGGTTGGGTATCATAAAATGGTTTGGGATGGCAAAGAAGAGTCAGGAAAGACGGCAGCATCAGGTATGTACGTATGTGAGTTGGTCATTGGTAGAAAAATATCAATGAAGAAAGTAATGCTTACAAAATGAAAAGAACCGTAATGAAATTGATTTGCAAAAAAGCAATCAAAGGAAAAATTATGGTGCACTGAATTTTTGCATGCGTAAATAATTCAATACTTTTAGTCTGAAATTCAAATAAATAAGGGAATGTAGTGCCTAGTGCAACCATGATTTACGTTACAAATCAATGACTTACAAGAAAAGACCGGCGAAGTCAGGAGAAACTATAAAGAATCATTATTATAAATACGAAAGAAATATTCTTAAGCATCACATCTTCTCCCAAAATCACGACATTGCCCCAACAAGGTTCATCTTTTAAGGCCGAAAATTTTCATATCCTGATCGACATCTGTAATTGTATTGACACCAAATAATTTCACGACGGTATCAATAACAGCCGGACTCATGAATCCAGGAAGCGTGGGACCGAGATGGGTGTTTTTAATTCCAAGATACAGGAGAGCCAAATGGACAATGATCGCTTTCTGTTCATACCATGCAATATTGAAAACAATTGGCAGCTTATTTATGTCGTCAAGTCCTAAAACCTCCTTAAGTTTTAGAGCTACAATAGCCCAGGAGTATGAATCATTGCATTGCCCTGCATCAAGAACTCGTGGGATACCGCCGATATCACCTAAATTGAGTTTGTTATAACGGTATTTAGCACATCCCGAAGTAAGAATAACTGTATCAGACGGAAGACTTTTTGCAAACTCAGTGTAATATTCACGGCTTTTCTGTCGTGCGTCGCATCCAGACATTACAACCATCTTCTTTATTGCTCCGCTATTAACGGCGGCAAGGATTTTGTCAGCAAGGGCAAGAACCTGATTATGAGCAAATCCAACGGGAATCTCTCCCTGTTCGATCTCTTTTGGCGGCTGACAACTTTTTGCAAGTGCTATCACTTCAGAGAAATCCTTGTGACCATTTGGAAGAATTTTGTCAATTCTCTTCCAGCCGGGCATGCCTGAAGCACCGGTTGTAAAAACGCGACTGCTATATGTAGATGATTGACGAGGAGGTACGAGGCAGTTTGTTGTAAAGATTACAGGGCCATTGAATGTTTCAAAATCTTCTAGCTGACGGTGCCAAGCTCCACCATAATTTCCTACAAGGTGCGAATATTTTTTTAACGCTGGGTAGCCATGTGCTGGAAGCATTTCGGAGTGGGTGTAAACATCAACTCTGCTTCCTTCTGTTTGAATTAAAAGCTGCTCGAGATCTTTAAGATCATGGCCGCTAATGAGAATGGCCGGATTTTTACCTACGCTTAATTTTACTTTTGTGATTACCGGATTTCCGAATCTGTCAGTATTTGCTTTGTCAAGAAGAGCCATTACTTTAACACCATATTCGCCTGTTTTGGTAACCCAGGCTAGCATAGCGGAAAGTTCCATTGGGCTACTGAGCATTACAAGGCTCTCTTTCATAAACAAATATATAGCCGGATCGTCGCTACCAAGATTGAAGGCGTGTTCAGCATATGCCGCCATACCCTTAATTCCGTACAGAACATACTGTTTCAGTGATCTTATGTCGGGATTGTCATCAAAGGTCATTGTACCGACTGTCGCCCCTTTTGTGGAGAAGTCTGCATCTCCTGTAGGAACCCATGATACCGAATCGAGAGATGGGATTGTAGAAACCATTTTCTTTAGGTTGTCGCGTCGCTCTATTGTTTTCTTGCAATATTCAAGTATGGCAGCATCGTCGAAATTTGCGTTTGTTATTGTCATGAAAAGAGCGTTGGTGATATGGCGATCATCTTCTAGCGTGTCAATGCCAGCATTGCCAGCCTCTATAGCGATTGATGCAAGTCCCTGAGATAGAAATACAAGCATATCTGATAGATCTGAAGTTTTACCATCTTTTCCGCAAACACCTTTTACTGTGCAAGCGACATTCTTTGCTGTTTCCTGACACTGATTGCAAAACATATTTACTCCTGAAAAGTTATTTAAAATGAATAATAAGTGGTAAAATACAATTTTTGGAATTGTTTTTGTTCAATAAAGCTGGAAACGAAAAAAAGAGTTGACGGAGACAAAAATTATGTATATGTTAGTAATCGATAACTAACTTACGGAGGTGTTATGGGGCTATCAGCAAGGCAGATTGAAATTCTCCAGGTTTCCCTTGGGATTATTTCTAAGGAAGGGGTTCAAAATTTTACCATGCGGCAAATTGCAGCAGAAATTGGCATTAGTGAACCGGCGATTTACCGTCACTTCCCAAATAAGGTTTCGATTCTTGAAGCGCTGCTTGTTCAGTTTGAAGAACGGCACAAACTGCTTGCAGAAGAGTTTCTGAATGGAATGGAGTTTTCAGGTATAGGAAAATTTCTACTCAGTGTTCTTAAAAATCTTGCTGAACAGCCAGCATTAAGCGCAATCATTTTTTCAGAGGAAATCTTTCAGAATGAACCGGCGCTCCGTCAGAAGGTAACCGACATTATGAAGAATACAGAATCAGCAGTTATAGAACATCTTAACCGTTTGCCGATAGGACAAATTATTCCTGTTAAGTATGCTGCATGGATGTTTCTAGGATCTGTCCGGTTTCTGGTAACTCGCTGGAGGCTCAGCGGATTTAGCTTCGATCTTGTTGCGGAAGGATCATCATTTATTGATACACTAACTGGAATTCATTCCGGTAATTCTGAAGAAAGAGGCTAATATGAGTATTCAGTCAATGTTATCGAAGAGTCGTTTGATCCTTCCGCTGATTTTTTTAACTACCATTGGGCTATTCATGCAAGTTAAACAAAAATCACGAATGGAAACAGATCTTGACAAATATATGCCTCAAGAGCATCCTGCATTTGTATTTAGTAATGAAGCTGAAGATCGTTTTACTATCCGCGATGGGGTACTGATAGCTGTCGAGACGAAAGATGGTATTTACAATACTAATACACTTCAAAAGATTAAAGATATCTCTAAGCAGCTGGCACAAATGGATGAAATAGATCCATCAGGAATCAATTCACTTGCAGAGGCTGATAACATTATAGGAAGTGATGGCGGACTTGAAGTAAAACCATTTTTCAAGAGTGTGCCAAAGAATAGCGAAGAAATCAATAGATTGCGGGATGCAGTCCGTAATAATGATATGATGGCAGGAAGGCTTGTTTCACAGGATGAAACCACCGCACTAATTGTTGCAGAGATAGATGATGACAAATTTTCTCAGGAATTCTATCATAAACTTCTTGCACTAGCAAAAGAGCTCTCAGGTCCAGAAGAAATTCATGTTGCCGGTAGACCAATAGTTGAAGGGTCAATGGCATATCTTGCACCCAAAGACATGAAACGAATGGTTCCCATTGTAATCGCCGTTATTGTGCTTGTTCTCTGGTTTTTTCTTCGCAGCATTCGTGCGACAATAGCCACAATGCTTGTAGTATTGGTAAGTACAGTTTGGGCATTCGGTTCAATGGCAATACTTGGAATTCCAATTTATGCTGTGTCAAGCATGATTCCTGTAATGCTTATTGCTATAGGTGTTGCTGATGGGATTCATCTCTTTCATCATCTGCAGCATATTCAAATAATCAACCCCGATTTAGTTAAAAAAACCGTGGTTGGAATGATGATTCGCGATATGTGGCGACCGGTGATAGTAACATCAATAACAACAGCTGTGGGGTTTGTCTCTTTACTAACATCCGAAGTGCTGCCGATTAAATATTTTGGAATCTTCACAGCAGTAGGAGTACTCGCGGCAATGGTTTTTTCACTTGTACTGATTCCGGCGTTTTCAATGGTTTTTGGGATTGCTCCTAATAGAAAGCAAAAAAACAATAAGATCAATAATGGCTCAAATACGCTGCTCAGTCGCTTCACTGAGGCTTCTGTAACTCATCCGGTTATGACACTGAGTATCACGATTGTTATTATAGCCGGATCTATTTTCGGTATACAGAAAGTGTGGATCAATTCCAGCTTTCTTGACAACTTTGAAAGAAACAGCGAAATCGTTAGAACTGATGCTTTTGTAAATTCGAAATTCGGCGGTACAAGCACCATTAATGTAATACTGGATTCAGATAATCCGGACACATTCAAGAAACCGGCCGTACTTTCATTGATTGCAGAAATGCAGAAAGAAGTTGTTGATAATTCTCCATGGGTGGGAAACAGTTTCAGTCTGGCCGATTATATCCGCCGAATGAGTCGGGTGATGCATGCAGACAGTATTAAGTACGATGCCATACCGGATAATCAAGAGCTGATAGCCCAATATCTGTTGCTTTACGAGATGTCCGGTGATCCGGAAAATCTATGGAAGGTTGTAGATGGAACATTCAAGACTGCAAATGTTACTATGCAATTGAAAAGCGATAACTCTAAAGCAAGCAAGGAAACATTGGCAATGGTAGAAGCCTATCGCAAACGATTTGAAGAGCATGGGATAACTTTGGCGTATGCCGGCTCAGGCTATAAGGCTCTAGTTTTTACAGGACTCATTCTTGAAGGCCAGATCAAATCTATTCTTCTTTCTTTTGTGATTGTTGCAGTACTCCTTTCAATTATGCTTCAAAGTGTCAAGGCTGGATTGATTGGCACTCTTCCTATAGCTCTTACGGCGGCAATCTCTTTTGGATTGATGGGGTGGTTTAATATTGCTCTTAGTACCACCACAGCATTATTGTCCAGTATTGCTATGGGAATAGGCGTTGACTATGCAGTACACATACTCGAACGATACCGGTTACAGATTTGGAGTGGTATGTCTGTGGAAGATGCAGGAGCTGCTACCATTAAACAGTCAGGTAAAGCAATATTTGACAATGCGCTAGTTGTTATACTTGGTTTTATGGTACTTCTCTTTTCTGTCTTCCCGCCGAATCGCACTCTTGGTATGCTCGTTTCACTCAATATGTTCCTAA
>JAEUSG010000573.1 GCA_016788315.1 Fibrobacterota bacterium
TTTAAGGTTGAAGATTGGAGTAATCCAATAATGGCAATATGTTCAACAACATCAAATAAAAGATTAACGGCTTCTGAAGTTCAAGTTGGTGCCGATGGCTTTCTTTATACACAAACCGGGTATCAAGTTTCACGGTATACTTTAAACCATTTGCATTCACCTGTCAATTATCTGGAAAAAAACAATAATATTCTCGCAGACTCAATTAGCAACGACATGTATATTCAGGGAGCGGCATTTGCTGGAATTGGCACAAAGGGCTTTGCAGTTTCGCGTAATGGTAATATGGCATTTCAGGATAGGCATGGAATTGCTCTTTATGATACAACGGGAAAACTCTTAAAAGATTTGATAGTATCGCCTATGCTGATTACAGCTGCCGCTCTTCGTTTTGATCCTGCAGGATTTTTATATGTTGGCGGTGGCCGTTGTTATCCGACATCAATGAATACGCCAGTAAATTATTCTAGTGAAACATCATATCTAAATGCTACGGGTGTTATTGCAAAGTTTGATGTCACTTCTGTGAATAAAGGAGGATTTACTTCTAGTCAGGTCAATAATGCTTTGACAGTTTATACGAATGCTGGTATAGGCCCATATAGCGCAGATCCAGGTAATTCATGTATTTGTCGCAGTCCTCGATTCGATATTGATGCTTTTGGTCGTCTTTTTGTACCAAATGGTATTTCTGGGAAAGTGCGTGTTGTAGACAATACAAATAATCTGCTTATGGAGTTTGGCGATTATGGAAATGCAGATTCTAAAGGTAGTGACTCATATATTCCGTTATTTATGCCAATGACTGCTGCTGCTACAGACGATTATATATATGTTTCTGATGATGTCAATGTTCGTTTGATACGCGTGAAAATTGATTATGTGCTGGATAATATACCTACATTTTTGGGAACTTTGAGCGTGAACCGATTAGGAACAAAGCTTGAAAAGAAACACGCGTATATATTGACTGCAACACCAAATCCATTTAATCCTATATGCGCGATTTCCGTTGATATGTCGACTAATCATTATGTTACACAACAAAATGCAGAACACATTACATTGGCGATATATTCAGCGGATGGTCGATTGATTCGTATTTTAGCTGATGGATTAAATCAGACAGGCAAGTTCATTTGGGACGGACGTGATATGCGTAATCAAATTGCAACTGCTGGTCTATATGTTGTAAGATTTTCGGCAGGTCAACAGATAACTTCAAAAAAAATAGTTTTAGCAAAATAATTCATGAACCAATTGGTAAAGTAAGTTGATATATGGGGGAGCTATGTTGACTTTGGATACTGTTGATTATACTACAGTTATATTTTTCCTTCTTATATTCATAGGAATAGGAATATGGTTTGCACAACTAAGGATAGATTCGGACACTTTTTTTTCATCACGTCATCAATTACCGGGATGGCTGGCTGGTATATCATATTTCATGTCTGGTTATTCCGCAAACACATTCACGTCATTTATGGCTATTATGGTTATGGTGGGTGTTGCACCCATATTTAGTAGTGTTGCAGGTACCATTTCTGGAGCGGTCTTTGCATATTTCTTTGCAGCAGTATGGTGGCATAGAAGCGGTGTTGACAGTGTTCCTGAATACATGGGGAAAATGTATGGTAAACTTGGACAAAAGTTTATTCTTGCTACAAATTTGCCTGCGTTAATTCTTGGTGACAGCATTCGGTTTTATATAAGTGGTCTACTTATATCAACAGTTACTGGTATTCCTGTCTGGGTAAGTATGATGATTACATCATTAGTATTATTTGCATACGTTGTTACAGGTGGCCTTTGGGGTGCGGTAATTACTGATACCATACAGTGTTTCTTGAAATTTCTTCTTTTGGTATTGATGGTTATACTTAGCATCGAAAAAGCAGGGAATATATCTTCAATATTGGCAAAGTTACCGGAAAGTCATTTCTCAATCTTTCCTGGAGGTGGGTTTTCGCTTTTTCAAAGTAATACAGCTGTTGAAAGTTTTTGCCTCTCTGCATTTCTATTCACGATCTTGATAACTGGACCGATGTCGGACAGTACTATATGGGCATGCGTTCAACGCTATACTGCCGCTAAAAATATCAACGAAACAAAAAAAGTCCCGCTTTTTTATTTGCTTTTTACGGTACCCATGATGTTGCTACTTGCTATACCGGCAATAGCAGCTTCACAGTATATGCCAGAGATAAGAGGAGACTGGAAACTTGCAGAGATGTCCTATATACGTGGGGCGCAAATGTTGTTGCCTCATGGTCTACTTGCAATATTGGTAATTGGCATTTTGTCTACAAACATGGCAGTACTTTCCAGTCAATCAGTTATAATATCACAGTCGTTTTCAAAAGATATATATAAGGCATATATTCGGCCTAATGCTTCGGAAAAGTCGATGATCATTGTAGCAAGAGCAACTACCTTAACATATTTCGTATTTTGCACGTTACTTGCTTTTATGGTTCCAAAGATTGGCGGGATATTCTGGGCTAATACAATTATTGGCGCCATTATTGGTCCGGCAATGGGCATCCCTGTGTATATTACTCTTTTTTATCGCAAAGCCCCAACCTGGGGTTTAATCAGTTCTGTCTCAATCGCAATGATATTTGGAGGTGTTTTAAGCTTTGCACGACAACTGGGCTTAACTGAATTGGATGTGGCGTTGTGGATTCGGGGCACGATTCCTTTTATGATCGTTTTGATTGGAATGTTAGTGACAGGCCTTCTTTTTCCACCCAAGGGAGAAGAGAAAGAAAAAAGAGATCATATCCATTTTGCAATGCGCAACAGGACAGTTTCCGGAGATCAAATAGAACAGAAAAAAATGGACACTGAAAATATACCTCCGGTGTTCATACCGGTAAATGCAATGGTTGGTCTTCCCATTCTTTTGCTGGGACTTTTTATGTCTGTGACAATGCAAATATCAGCTAATTCTGACAGTTTGGCTTACAAATGCGGAATGGGAATGTGTGTGATACTTATAGTAGGAGGATTGTTACTTGTAAAAAGTAACAAAAAAAATAGAGAGTCATATGATGCTGCCAAAAGAATCTATAAGGGGTATTAAATGCAAAGATTTAAAATATTAATGATTATCATCATTTTGTCAGTTATGATTTATCCGGCACCGTACAGGGTATACCTTCTTGGAAGTCAGTATTCACGTAAATATAATGGGATAGGTCATGATTCTTACGGAAATATTTATATTGGCGCCGGTGATACATGGGGATACAATGGAGCAGCCCTGTTCAAATACGATGTTAATCTTGACTCCTTAATTATAGTTGGTAATGTCAAACAGGCATCTGTAGCAGCAAAAAATTGGCTGAATGGAGATACTCCAGGTAAAATTCACACAAACATATACGAAGGACCGGATGGGAATATATGGTTTGGTACTCATTCGGCAAGCGAGGGTGTAGATTATTCCGGATTTAGGGGAGGACACATTTATCGATTTGATCCTTCTTTGAGTGTATTGACAGATGAGAGCGCTCCGGATGTTGCCATTCCAAACCAGGGCTTACTTGCGATTGCACCAGCATTTTCGTGTAGCACTATATACTCTGTGGGATATCCGGATGGAGATATCTGGAAATATGATCTTAAAACCAGAAAATCATCATTCCTTATGAAAAGCAATACAAGATTGGGAGGTATCTCACGGAATTTCTTTACTGACAACAAGGGAAAGATGTATTACCCTATGAATATATGCTTCATTTGTTTTGACCCGACAGATTCAACACGAACTGTAAAGGGACGAGGCATGTCAGGCGTTACACAAATTTCTTCAATTTTGTTTACACCTGATAAAGATACAGCCTATTTCATAAACCATGGTACATATCACTTGTGGCGATATATCCCTTCCATAGACAGTGTGAAAGATTTGGGAGTTGCCAATATCGACAATGATACATTCTCAATCGGTAATTTAGCAGCTCGGTGGGATTTACAGTGCTTGTATTATGCTCCGTCAAAGTCAGGAACGATTATTGAGTACAATTTAAAAGCAAGTACAAAAAAGAACTTTATGACAATACCTTCAGTAACACTGACCGGAAGCGATGGAACTGATCGAGACGGAAATTTATGGTTCTCAAGTTACGGACAATATGATGACAGAGTGTACAAATTTTATCACAATATACCTTGCTCGACATGCGGAACAAAAAATGAAATTTCTAATAATTCAAATAATCAGATCGTGCCTAAACTCAGAGTTCTACCTAATCCGGCAATTGACCATATATCAGTTATTTTGAATAATTTAGGTGGTACCTTTAATGATATCAGGATCTATAATTCATTGGGTATCTGTGTCTTGACTTTGTCCAATAACACAAACATGTCAATCAATATTCCTGTGTTAAAATTTACTCCAGGAGTCTATTATTTAACAGTTCATAATAATAAATTGAGTTTAAATAGCCGGTTTGTAGTTTTTCGTTGACGTTATACTTGTTTTAAATACAAAGAATTCAATATAGAGAGGTTTTATGAATTGCTCTTCACTATTTTTGATAATAATTCTTCTGCAATCATCAATATTTTCGATAAATTTAGTTATTGAGAAAGATAGGCCGCGAATTTTTTTAAGAGAATCGTCATGGAATGGCCCTAGTGTTGCAGAAATAGCACTGAGATTGAACAGGTCTGACTATCAGTCCCGGATCTCAAGTCTAAGAAATGACGGTGTTGGGGAAGCTCTCTATTATCTTTTGACGAAAGATTCTGTAGCAGGTGCAAATTCTCTCGCTTATTTGAAGACATTGACAATCAGCGGATCGTCATCCTCGTATGCCGGTATTAGCGCAGAAAGATACGGAGCAGTATATGATTGGCTACGTGATCACAAAGACTTTGATGAACCAAGTCGTGCTATCTGTGTTGCACATATGGAAGTGTGGGCAGATTCGTTTATGCATGAACTACAACAGGGTATAATGCCTTTTTATTCGCGAGCTTCAGGAGCTCTTGCAGGATTAACTGTTCTTGGCCTTTCCCTTTATGGTGATAGCCCAAAGGCACAAAGCTATATTGATTTTGCTGAAAATTATCTACAAAACAAGTTAGGCACTATCCGTGAAAAAGAAGATGGTGCAACAGGAGGAGGGTCATATGGTTATCACCATGTTTTTACCGATTATGCTAATCTGATAGCAGCTTGGCGTAGTGCAACTGATTGGGATGCAGCACAGTGGATAAAAGATAATCAGGGAAATTGGCTTGAACGTCAAATGGAGTTCCAGATGTGGACAACTTATCCAAATGGATGGTTTGTAAAGCATGGAGATATCTGGACTGGTAGTTTTAGGGATAATAATCAGTTTCGTATGCAAATCGACGCAGTATCAGGTATGTATAGAAATTCAGCAGGTAGAGGTTGGGCTGCTGATATGTTCCGCAGAATGAACACATCCGATTATTGGTATGAATTTTTGTGGGAATATTTTTTGTTTAATGATCCAGACATTGCCGAAACGCCATTAACAAATCTATCTAAGACGGCTGTTTTCAGCGATAGTCTGCACAGGTATGTTATTATGAGAAAAGGTTGGGGAGCAAAGGATGCAGTTGTTCATTTTATATGTGGGGAAACTGTTGATCATCATTCTACACACGACCAGGGGAAATTTTTAATTTTCAAGGAAACGCCACTGGCCATTAAAAATGGAATGTACGACTCATATGGTTCTGCTATGCATTTATATTATCAATCGCCATGGAGTGCCAATTGTGTTGTGTTAAATAAATCAAATTTTTATGGATATCAACCTTCACTTGAGGTCAGCAATGTTTCGGATTGGACAGAATGGAGTAATTATCGAGATCGCATTTCACGTCAACCTACAGGAATTATACTTGAAAAAGAATTTACATCTTCTTATGCAAGAGTGAAAGCGAATTTGTCAGGAGCGTGGCCTCCAACAACTGAATGGATACGCGAACTAATATTCTTGGATTACAAATATCTGATAGTAATAGATAAAGTTAAAGTAAGAAATGGTTACACGCATCGTTGGTTATTACATTCTGTTAAACCACCAATTGTATCGGGAAATACATCAGTTATATCCAATGGAGCGGGTAGGTTATTTTGCCGTACGCTATTGCCGGCGAATTGCAGAATATCTGTCTTAAATAGTCAGAAACTTCCGTATTATCATCT
>JAEUSG010000650.1 GCA_016788315.1 Fibrobacterota bacterium
TAGTTTTGTTATGTCAATTGTGTTGAATTCAATATCCAGCCATGTTTTGCCGGTCTGTTCTATCGGCTTTCCATTGAATCTGATTGAGGAAAGATTTTGAGCATTTTCAACAACTGCATGAATAGTGCCGGAGAGGTTTGACGCGACATTAAAGTGGTAGGTTACTTCAAACGAAGCGCCATCCTTTTCATTGTTGAAGTGGGGCCATACCCTTGAAACAGGACCATTTCTGAAAACACTTTGCCCATTTATTGAGTAGTCAACAGTTTCAACCCGAAGAACATTCTTGTCTATAGCCTTTACCTGCCAATCAGTAATGTTTATTGATTCACTGGTAGGTTGAATTTCTTTCTTTTTATATGCTTTTAATTTACTGTTCACCCGATATGCAACGGCTTCACCTGCCTCGAAGAAATGTGTTAATTGTGAATTACCTTCGACAGATTCTGTTGGGCATTTTTTCCAATCACCGGTTTCCCAGTTGTATTCTTCAACAAGACCGGCAGCTGGAAGTTTGATAGCAGCATTTACACATTTGGTTTCAGCAATATTTGTAACGAAATACAGCATCTTACCGTCTTTCATTTTTCTCGCGTGTGAAAAAAGAGTTGCGGCATTTGCACCGGTATCAATGTCATCTGCTATTATGGTTTTATGACGTTTGTTAAGCAGAGTAATGGCGTCCTGTATAGCTGGTGTATGTATAGAACCAGGCAGAAGTTTTAGGTAGTCTGCTGTTTCACCCATGTCTATAAAGGTCGGCATAGTGCCGGCGAATATTATTTTTCCGCCATTTTTTGAGAAGGACTTAAGAAGTTTAAATGTACCGGATTTCCATGTTATGCTTGGAGGAATGATAATTGTTTTGTATCTGAAAGCACCGACTTCGATCTCTTTGTTTTTGCATTTCCCATGGCGATCAAGAATGGTTTCGTCGCCGAAATGAAAATCAAGTCTGTTTGACAATAACGTGTCGGTAAGTTTTTGAAGGTCGATGCTCCATACCGATGGAGTGATGTTTCTGTAATATGATAAAACGTCAAACTCCGACCATGCTGTACCAATTGGGTGTAATACAAGAATGTCAATGTGGCGCCTGCCTTCAGTAAGCAGCATGTTCACCCGTCCAAGGTAGTCGCTCATTCCTTTTTCGTAAGGCCAGTATGGCTGCTGATAGAAAAAGTTGGGCGGATAGTCGCGTTTACGTTCTCCGGATAGGGTGTAGTGGGAGAGGTGGTGGTTTACAAAGTTGATGCCGAGTGCCGCTTCCCAATTGTGAATCCATCTGCGTCCCTGAAAGTGAAACGAGTGGCCTGTGCAGCCGAATACTTCGCAGAATGTTCTCTCTTTATCGAGCTGTTCTGCAACTGATGAAACCTGTTTTACTGTAACCGTCTGTTGTGTATGTCGGCTCAGTTTGTCAATGCCTGGCCAGTCCATGTGCTCGTAGTGGGGCATGACAGCTCCGCTCCAGCGTGTCTGCTCTTCGAGAGTGTCTTCGGCCATCATGTGACCGGTGTAAATTAATTTGTTCTTCTTGCATTTTGCGTGATAGCGCATTGACCACGCTTCAGTAAAAAGTTTTGTCGCAATGTCAAAAAAGTCGAAACGGGTTTTTCTGAAATTACCGGTTTTGAGGAATAGCTGGTCGATGTTCTTTAATAAATCGTATCCCTTGTCCTTTTTGAATCTTGCAGGAAGATCAGTAGTCCATGGCAGGTAACCTGGGGCTACGTGGCGGCCGGAGTACAGGTAACATGGTTCATCGGTAAAAATACCGGGAATCTCTTTGCCGAAAAATTCCCCGACCTCTTTTTTGTATCCATCAATAGTTATTTCAAGAAACTTATCAACAGCATCAGTGTTCATTGTGTCAATATAACTCGCATAGTTGAACCAGGGATTGTCAAGAGGTGCATGCCACGAAGCGATAATCCACTCTTTCCCCTCAAAAAGAGACTTTTTAAGAATCTTCATTGTTTTGTTATCGAACTTGTCTGGAGATACTGCAGTAAGTGCTTTCATCCGGAATGCAGGATCCGCCTCTGCAACGAGTCCACCGGCAAAACCGCTTGGCCATTTATCTTCATCGTATAACCAGGCATCAGTGCCTCTTTTGCCAGCCTCAACAGCGCACGTACGAACCAGATCAAACCATTCAGGAGAGAGGTATGGAGTTATAAGCCCGGCGCGTGAATGCATAAAGAAACCGCTCCAGCCCTTGTCTGCCATGTCGTGAACCTGTTTTATAAGTTCATCTTTTTTGAGTTCACCATTCCAGCTCCAGAAAGGGGCTGGTCTCATCCGGTTTGGAATTGTGTTCTTTTTATGCATCTGGTCTCTTTTTCTTTACCTCTTTAGGAAGAATCTTAAAGAAGTTTTTGAATGACTTTGTGAAGTAGCTTGCATCATTGAAGCCCACTTCAAAACAGACTTCGGTTACATTTTTATCGGTGCTTTCGAGCTGTCGTTTTGCCTCTTCCATTCTTTTCTGAAGAAGAACATTTGCGAAGCTGCTCTTGTAATGTCCTTTGAATACTTTTTGAACCTGACTCTCTGTATAATTGTGCAGTTTGCTGAAATCATCAAGTGAAATTTTTTCTTTATAATGGCCCTCAAGGTATTGCTGAAGCTTGTTTAGGATCTGGTTTCGTAATTCTCTTTGCAGTTTGCGAATGCGCAAATAGAAAAAGATAAAGATTATTAAGGAAACCAGCAGGATGAGTATGATGATTATAATCGTCTTTAGAGGTACGCTGTTTGAAACCTCGCTGTCACTGTTTTCAGTTATTATTGGTGGTTCAGATAGTTGAAGCAATGCCCAAAGCGATGGAGAACGGTCATATTCTTTGTCGCAGAGCATAAAGCCGGAATAGTATGGTGGCCTCCATGTTTCAGGGGTGCTGAACGCATTCGTGTCTAAGTCAAGTACTCCGACATCGATTCGTATTGCCCGTTGTAGAATTGGGTTAACACCAAGACTTTTCCAATCTATTGCCATTTCAACTGAATATCCGGAATCAATATCGGCATTATCATTAATGGTGCCGAACGTTCTGACATAGGTTTGAAGCTTCAGGTGCCTTGTCATTACCCTCGGAACTTTTTCTTTTGCGGCCTCACTCTTCTCTCTTCCCCGCATTTCGTTTACGTTGTTGTTCAGGCCCACAACCAGATGGTAGTCGTTTTCATTAATTTTTATTCCTGAATCGTTAGCGCCATCAATCCAGATTTCAATACCGTCATCTTGGCGGGCATTGTCCAGGTCAGAGAATGTTGAGCTGTTAAGGTTTCTGTCCTGAACATAAAATGCAAGATAAAGAGAGTTCTCGTTCCACCTTGCACTAAATCTGGCTTTGTTGTTAAAAATGGCGGCACGATTCGTGTTGGTGTCTTCGAAAGTATTAACGCGCAGTCCGATCAAGTCAGCCCATTCATCTAAATAACCATTTATAGTGATATGCTGTTCGGTATAGGGACAGGCAATTTTTGTCCCCTTGGCTACATCTCCATAAGATGTTAAGATCAACAATTGGATGAGCATGATAAATGTTTTCATGGAGAAAATATAGGCGATTTTCAGTTCTGGAACACAAAATTTCATCAATTTCCATTTAAAAAAGCTATTCTACCATTTTTTTTATCGCTTTTTATATCATTTTGACGTCAAAATTCAGTAAATTTGTCTTGAAACAGATTAACCCAATTTTAAGGAGACTACACGGGTATGATTAAAAGAACAGTTCTCTTAGCACTGCTTGTTGCCGGATTTGTTTTTCCGGCACCCAAAAAAGCGGTAGACCAGAAAACTAAAGATAGTGGTGTTATAACTTCAGACAAGAATTCCAGGTATAAAAACTTGGTAAAGGGTGGCGTTCATTTTTATGCTTTTACCGGTGGCTTTCCAAATTCGCATACAATTTGGTCTTCAATCGGTATAACGGATAAGGATGTGGTTTATTCCGGTGTTTGTGACCACACAATCAATGTAGGTATTTTCAAATATAATCCTGTCACAGATTCTATAAGTTACCTTGGCGATATTCTTGGCCTTGGCAAAATGACTTTACAGCAGTGGCAGGGAAAAGTTCATACAGCTCTTGTTCAGAATCCACGTGACGGCCTGGTATATTTTGGTACAGATGCCGGAAACGGATTATGGGAAGGTGTGGGAATCCCTGAGTTTGGTTATACGGGCGGCCACTGGTTTACAATTAATCCAGTTACAGATGAAGTTAAAAACATGGGGCGAGCAGTTCCATTTCTGGGACTCAAAAGCATAGCAGTTGACCCTGTTTATAACAGAATATTTGCTACAACTGACCCTAACTCCCATTTCATAGTGTATGATGTAGAAAAAGGTAAGTCTGGAGATTTTGAAGTTTACAGTAAGGCAAATCAGGATCTTGGCTGCATAAACGGTATTCACGAACCCAGAATGTCATGGTGCGACAAATGGGGTAATGCTTACACAAGCAATGAAGCAGGTCAGTTTGTAAAATTTAACGGTAAAACTGGTGAACTCACACGGCTTAACCGTACCGTTCTGCCATATGCTTTAGGTACAGCCTCGTACCTTGTAGGTTCCGGACCAAGCGCAATCGTTTCTGTTGATAAGGGCTCCTATTTTTACGGTGTTACATATTATGGAAGGCTCTTCAAATTTACACCGGAAGAAAATGGTGATGGCAGTATAGAGGATTTGGGTCACGGATGGGGCAGTAACGACGAACGTGCAGATGGTCTTAAAGTAGGAAACCTTGCACTTAACAAAGAGAAAACAAAACTATACTATGTTATTGGCGGACACGGTCAGTTTGTTACAAAAGATTCATCAGCTATTCTTGTTGAATTTGACCTAGCTGCAAAAACGAAGACGCATGTATATACGTTTGATAAAATTGTTACAGAGTGCACAGGCGGTGTTACCGATTCCAAAGGCAATATTTTCTTTGGTGCTCATGGTCAATCAGTACCTGTTCCTGGTGAGGAAACATTAAGGAAACCATATCTTGTGAAGTTTGATCCTGCAAAGATTGAGAGGGTGAAATAATGAAAACTATCAGCAAAGCCATAATTTTTACTGTTATTTCAGTATCGATTCTGTTTTCGCAGCAGCTTATAAGCAGCAGGCATGAATTTATCGGATATAACATCGGCAACAGTAATCCATTTTATCCACAGGTAAATGAGGTTCCCGATGGGCAAAGCGGTGTAACTGCATTGGCTGTTGGACAGGATGGCAATGTTTATGGCGGTACAAGCGCAACCAACGGTAAAAGTTGCTATCTAATTACGTATAAAACAAAATCTAATTTGGTTGCCGAATTCTATGAGCTTGACAAAACAATCAAAGGGCAGCCTAAGATAGGGCGGGCTCTTGTTTCGGGGCAGGATGGTTTTATATATGGCGGAACATCCATATACAGCGACACTTTGTTTGTTTTTGCCGATTCAACAAGAAACAAATCATACGTAGGTGGACACCTTTTCAGGTTTAAGGAGGGAAAACTATCCTCTGTTGAAGATCTTGGAGTTGTCCTTCCTGCAGAAGGAATCCGTGTTTTGGCATCCGATCCTAAGAGAGAACGTCTGTATGGTCTGACAGAGCCGGGATATCGTTTCTTTATTTATGATATCAAGACGAAGAAACTGACTGTTAGGCAGGATGTTGATCTTACGATGGAAAAAGAAAATTGCTACAATCAGATTCTACTTGTCCGTAAAGGGCTTGCACTTGCAATTGATAAAAAGGGATGTGTCTGGGGGTCCGCATACAAAAATAAGTTGTTCAGATACAATCCAGAAGGGGATAAGCTTGAAGTTACTTCATTCGTAATGCCTGCAAGTTATGGTCATACTGATCGGGACGGATTAGGTGCGCTAATAGCTTCACCTGATGGACTTTTATACGGCGGTACTCAGGCTGATGGTGTTCTTTTCAGAT
>JAEUSG010000654.1 GCA_016788315.1 Fibrobacterota bacterium
CATTTAAAAGAATCCATTCAAACGTAAGAAAACCGAAGAGTTTGGTTTCCCGTAATGCAGGTAAAAAGGGGAAATCTAATAAAAAGAAGGGGAGTGCCAAGGAGACAGATCGTCGTGGTCTGTGGGGATTCAGCATACTCGGATTTGCCATTTTATGCGGAATCAGCCTGATTTCAAACCTTATCAGCCCATCAGATAATTTCTTGGGTACGCTCTTCGGCAATAAACTCTCTTTTGTCCTGACTGCCTTTGCCGGATTGTTACCTTCACTTGCAATACCAATAATATTCGGCTACATCGGTATAAGACTAATATATAAGAAGCAGTTGGCCGATTCATTCCGCCATCCATTTTTTATAGGACTTACACTGCTTGAACTGACAATTTTCCTAAGTATCACAAATCTCGGTGAGGGGAAAAGCTGGGAACAGTTTAT
The DNA here is from genome assembly GCA_016788315.1 of Fibrobacterota bacterium. Taxonomy (GTDB): domain Bacteria; phylum Fibrobacterota; class OXYB2-FULL-49-7; order OXYB2-FULL-49-7; family JAEUSG01; genus JAEUSG01. The sequence continues at coordinate 437 of JAEUSG010000654.1, forward strand.
ATCAACCGGTGGTCTTGTGGGAAACTTTATTGTACAGAACATTATGATTAAGGCATTCGGTGATCACAAAATCGGAGCCTATCTTGTTACGTTTGTTGTTATGTCTGCTACAATTATATGGGGATTCAGATTAGACGTACAGGAGCTGTTCACCAGGATTTCTGAAGGATGGCAGTTCTTCGTTGGCAATGCTCCAATTCCTGCTAAAGCTAAACTTGCGCTGTCGGGTGTGCCATCCTCAGTTGATGACAACGACGGTCCCAATGGCGCTCAGCCAAAGGGACGCGGAAAGCAGGCAAAGTCGAAAGCAGCAGTTTCTATAGTTGACCATCCGGATAAAGATGACAAAGAGGATGATATTGATCCTGCCGCTAATCAGATCGTTAATGGCAAGAGTATTGATGACTTGACGGATGAAGAGCTTGAAGAGCTTTCAATGAATCAGGTTCTTAATGCACGACTTGAAAAAAGGCAGAGAGCGTTCCTTCGTGAATATAATGGTCCGGTTATAAGGGAAATGGTTCAGGATGAACCTTCCGGTGAGGTTCCTGTTCCGGCACCTAAGCGACGCGGTAAGAAGAGTGCACAGCAGCCGGTAACGAGCGATGAACAAAATGATGCATTAAAGGCTGAGGCCTTGGAGGAGTCTGCTGCCGCAGAGCAAACTGCAACTGTTTCTGACGAAGCGATTCTTGATGCAGATGAACCTGCTCCGGATCTTAAACCGCTTACACCTGAAGAGGCCGCGGCTCTCGAAGTAGTAGAGGAGGTTGTTGAAGAGGTTATTGAGTATGATGAGTATGTCATGCCTCCTATGGACCTTATAAAAGACAGAGAGGCACAGAAGCGCGGAATAACTGATGAAGAGATTAAGGTTAATGCAGATAAACTGATAGAAAAGTTAAAAGATTTTAAGATTAACGGCGTTATTTCCGAAGTGAATCCGGGCCCTGTTATTACAAGATATGAACTTCAGCTTGCTCCCGGTACCAAACTTTCAAAGGTGGAAGGTCTCTCGCGTGACCTTGCCGTTGCAATGGCTGTTTCTAAAATAAGAATCTGCAATGTGCCAAATAAGTCAGCAATCGGCATCGAACTGCCTAATCCTAAACGGCAGGTTGTTTACATAAAGGATGTGGCCAAGAGTCCCGATTTTGCATCTGCGCCTGATGAAATAAAGCTTGCATTGGGTAAAGATTCATCCGGACAGTCTGTCTGTGTAAACTTAACAAAAATGCCCCATCTTCTTATTGCCGGTACAACTGGTTCTGGTAAGAGCGTCTGTACTAACACATTTCTTGCAAGTATTCTTCTGTCAAAAACTCCTGAAGAGGTTAAGCTGATTCTTATAGACCCTAAAGTTGTTGAAATGACGCTTTATAACGGTATTCCTCATCTGCTTTCAGATGTTATAACAGCTCCGAAAGAGGCTGTGGCTGCGCTTAAGTGGGCAGCTGCTGAAATGAACAGGCGCTACCAGCTTCTAGCCAAGGCAACATGCAGAAATATTGCGCAATTCAACGATAAAGCAGTTGCCGGCACACTCGAAAATGCTCCTATTGAATCAAAAGATAAGCAGAGAATGTCTTATATTGTCATCGTTGTTGATGAGCTTGCTGACCTTATGCTTGCAGTAGGTAAAGAGCTTGAAGAAGAAATTGTAAAGATTGCCCAAAAAGCAAGAGCAGTTGGTATTCACCTCATTCTGGCAACACAGCGTCCGGAAGCGAAGGTCGTTACAGGACTGATTAAAGCCAATATGCCTTCACGTGTAGCATTTATGGTAAACAGCGGAATGGACTCACGTATAGTTATTGACGAAAAAGGTGCGGAAGAGCTTCTCGGTATGGGCGATATGCTTTATAAATCAGTCGAAATGCGCGATATGAAACGCGTTCACGGCTGCTATATTGAAACTGCGGAATCTGAAGCTCTTGTTGAATTTGCAAGCAAGCAGAATGTTAAGCGCGAAAGAATAAAGTCCTTTGTTAAAGAAGAAAAGAAGGCCAATGCAGAACTGCCCCCGGGTTCTAACGAAGAGGTTGATGAACTTCTCGAAGCGGCGCGGGTGATAGTTTCAAGGCGTCAGGCTTCTACAACACTTATACAGAGAAGAATGTCTGTAGGTTATGCTAAAGCCGGCAGATTGATGGATCAGCTGGAAGAGGCGGGCATAGTAGGTCCAAATATCGGCTCAAAGGCGCGTGAGTTGCTGGTCGAAGATGTAGAAGCTGCCGAGGCCTACGTATCAGCCTATTTAAGCGGGGAGACGCAGTTTAAGTAGTCAGTATGTTATATTATCCACTATGATTATTCAAAATGTTGTGACTAGATTACGTGATATTATCGACAAAGAGTTTCCCGGACAGATTCGACAGGCAATTCTGTTTGGATCTCACGTAAAAGGAACAGCTACTGTCGATTCAGATCTGGATATTTTACTCGTAGTTAATGGGGATTGTCCTTGGGTGCTCAAGAGGCGTTTGTTGAGTTCCTGTTACCCATTGTCTCTAGAGTTCGATGTGGTATTAGATGTAAAAATATATTCATTTTCCGAGTTGCAAGACGTAAATCGCCAACGCAGTTTTATAAAAAATGCACTAAAATACGGCATTGCTGCATGAATGAATCTTGCTCAAAAGAGATTATTGCCGCTATCAAAAGGGCAGAGGATTCAATTGAAGATGGTGAAATACTTCTTAAGGAAGAACGCTTTATTGCGGTCGTAAATCGTGCATATTACTCCATATTCTATTCTCTATCTGCATTAGCATTGGATAATGGATTTGAGACTTCAAAACATATGCAATTGATAGGATGGTTTAATAAAAATTTTGTGAAAACTGGTAAAGTCGCCACAGAATTAGGTGAAGTAGTTATGGTAGCATATGATCAGCGTATATCAGGTGACTACGATTTTCTATCGGATTGTTCGAGAGAAGAAGCAGTTGAGGCATTACAAGCTTCAAAGAATTTTCTACCTGCAATTAAGATTCTACTAGGTATATAGTTTCTGGAGAATAAAAGAATGATAAGGAACATAATCAGGGGCATTATAATAGCCGATTTGCAGGACAGCGCGGTGGAATCGTGGCATAATGGGAGAGACGTAATTCCGCTTTCGCCCCTAGATCGCTTGATTCTGCAGCAGCACAGGCATAATTATGGCCTATGGCATGAAGAGGATGAGGCGCGTAGGACTGATACATCTGATGCGGTTATTGCAAAAGTAAAGCGTGCTATTGATAAACTGAATCAGCAGCGTAATGACTGTATCGAAAAGATTGACGATTTTTTGATTTCTGAACTAAATGTTGCAGGTGTTGAGGCTGCTAAAGAAGCCTCCCGAAATTCTGAAACACCTGGAAGTATAATAGATAAACTTTCTATAATTTCTCTTCGAATTTACCATATGAATGAGCAGGTAAACCGGAAGGATGCAGATACCGCTCATATTCAAAAATGCAAAGACAGACTAGTAATTCTTGCTGAACAACGCCAGGATTTATCAGAATCTTTAACCGATTTGTGGGCTGAAATTGGAAGCGGACGAAAACGGTTGAAGGTTTACAGGCAGTTCAAGATGTACAATGACGCAAGCTTGAATCCGGCTGTTTACGGAGCTAACCGGGGTAACAGTTAATAACTGCGAATATTGTTTAACTCGCCCAGTCCAGTATGACTTTTCCCGACTGCCCCGACCGCATGATCTCAAAACCCTCTTCAAAAAGCGGGTAGCGGAAGCGGTGCGTAATGATCGGCGCTATGTCTAAGCCACTCTGAAGCATGGCTGTCATCTTGTACCAGGTTTCATACATTTCACGGCCGTATATTCCCTTGATGTTAAGTCCGTTGAACACCACAGTGTTCCAATCAACACGGGTGTTCGGTCCTTGAATGCCGAGGAGTGCTATTTTTCCACCGTGACACATATTTTCAATCATTGTCTTGAATGCCGCATCGCTGCCGGACATCTCAAGTCCCACGTCAAATCCCTCTTTCATACCGAGCTCTTTAGCGACTTCCTTAAGGTTTTCATTTGCTACGTTTACGGTACGGGTGGCGCCCATCCGTTTGGCAAGGTCCAACCGATAAGGGTTCACATCCGTAATAACCACATGGCGTGCACCAGCATGTTTGGCGATGGCAACGGCCATAATACCAATTGGTCCAGCTCCTGTTACAAGAACATCTTCGCCAAGCAGATCATATGAAAGGGCTGTATGGGTGGCATTACCTAGTGGGTCGAAAATGGCTAATACGTCCATGGGTATTTTAGGGTCGCAATACCATACGTTGGTTTGCGGGATGCTTAGATATTCGGCAAAAGCGCCCGTGCGGTTGACGCCCACACCTGAGGTATTCATGCAGAGGTGGCGACGACCGGCCAGGCAGTTCCGGCAATGGCCGCAGACCACATGGCCTTCGCCACTGACCACATCGCCCACTTTAAAGTCATGAACATTGGATCCGGTTTCAGCAACCACGCCAACAAATTCATGGCCGATTACCATAGGAACTGGAATGGTTTTCTGTGACCATTCATCCCAATTATAAATATGCACATCCGTCCCGCAGATGGCTGTCTTATGGATTTTGATCAGAACTTCATTGATTCCGATTTGTGGCACCGGAACCTCTTCGAGCCATAATCCCGGCTTAGCTTCTTTTTTAACAAGGGCTTTCATGGTTTGCATTTTGTTTTCCTGGTTATAAAGGATGTTTTTGCCCGGCTTATAAAGCCTCCTGGTTCGTTTTTATAGAGGTAATATCGAACCAGTGAACAATGTTCAATATAATAAACATGGCAAATAGCGTCAACTTTTTTACTCGCAAAAAATATATAACTAAATAGCGTCATTGTTTTCACGAACTTCCAATATTGAATTTTATCTTCATCAGATAAACAGTAGCAATAGATTGTCTACCGCCCCCCCCTCTTATTATCTTTTAGCTCATGAACATTATAATATCTGCCGTCCTACTTTTCTCAATTTCATATTCTGAAACATCCTACCCGCTTAAAGGAACTGTTTTAAGGTTTTTTTCCGGGTTTGATGAGAAACATTTTACAGTCGTTGCCGAAACAGATGAAGGTTTGAAAGTACACAAATTATCATCTGACCTTGAGCCGATTTGTGTATGGGATTTGCCTAAAAATGTGGAATGGCTCAACAATGAAGGTTATCAGGATGCCCTGGTCTTCGTTTCATTGAGAGAGGCAGTAGACACTGCGACCCGGATAAGAGGCTCACTCCAGACATTGAATATGATAACAGGAAAGATTACAGATCTTAAATTACCTGTTCGAACAGAAAAGATAGGTGCGTGGGTTGGAAAAAATAATCGGTACCTTTTCGGCGGCCGTTTATTTGATTGTACAGCAGAAAAGCCCACATCTACAAGAGTTTCCGGAGCTCCATATAATGTGGTAAGCTCTGATGAACGGTTCAGTGCGCAGTTTATTATTAAACGTGTTGATGGCGGGGTCGAGGGAAATGTTACAGTGGAAGATCTGAAAAACAGTGATATGCTGAATGTAGGAACTTTCAGAATGGCTGACACTTTAGGAATGTTAATGAATTTTGCAGAAGATTCACGTTATCTCTATTACCGTTCCGGTGATTCCCCTGCACTTTACGATATGAAGGAGCTGCGCGGTCTTGGGATTCCGGACGTAAAATATAAGTATCCAGCCTATGTTGATGCATATCTCAATGGAGACAAATATTTTTTCTTCCACGACTATCAGAGTATAGTTATGGTGGGGAAAAAGAGCTTTGAAGTTGAGGACGTTGTCCCCAATCCTTTTGGCGACATTGCAACTAAAATTGTTAGTGCAAAAGGGATAGATTTAGCTGGTTTACTTTATGAAACCAGAAAAGGAACACGTCTTTTTACAAGAGTCTTTACCGTTACAGCTAAGGGTCAGGAACCAAAAAGTAAAACCTGGGAGCTTCCGGTGAATACTCTATGGGTGACCATCAATGGCAAAAAAGCCAAATCTGTATACTATGATAATCAGGCTCTTAATCTTTTTATGCTAAAGCTGAACTAATGAAAATTTCAATTGTCGTATTATTGTTAGCGGTATATTCAGTTTTCGGTGCAAAAAAAACCGCAAGGATTTTGTACAGCGGTTCAAGTCTGGGATCTTATACGACCTGCGGGTGTCCAAGTAATCCAACAGGCGGTCTTCCCAGAATGGCTAATTTTGTAAAAGAGCAGAATCAGCAGTTTGGAGATCCTCTTATACTTGATGCTGGTAATTTCTCTTCGAAAACAGGTCGTCAGAAGGCGGTATTGACAGAGTATTTCATGAAGGGTATGGCCATTCTGAAGTATGATGCAGTGCTTGTAGGCGGAGCGGAAATTGAAACAGGGTTGAGTGAGATAATGCGTTTCAATAAAGAGAGTAAACTGCCTTTAATATCCTCAAATCTTGTTGATTCTAAGGGTAATCGCCCCTTCTCATCTGTTATTAAGGTCAAAAACGTTGTAAAGGGGCTGGATGCTTTAATTGTTGGACTGACTGCACCCACGCAATTTGTAAAAACTGATTCTGTTGCAGCATATAAAATTCTTGATCCTTTGGAAACCTTTAGCAAAATTTCCGCAGCTGAACGGAAAAAGGGCGTTGCAATTATTGTGCTTACAGATATGAAAGAGTCAATGCTTGAGAAATTTCTGCAGGCACAGAAGGGGGCTGATCTTGTAATCGTTGCAGCAGATTATGCCTACAGAGAAATGCCTTCTCTTGTGAATGGTGCTCAGGTCGTTTCCAGCTTCCCTGAAACACGGAATATGGGAGTTGTCTCATTCGATGTAGCTGATGATTCTCTTCTCTCTTTCACCGGTTTTAATGAACCAATGGCAAGCAAGTACGAAAAGCATAAACAGATGGATTCTCTCTTCAAGGCATATGATAAGGCTTTAGGCGGGGTAAAATTCAAACATCCAAGACCATCCGACGCACAAAAACTTTATGCCGGTTCGGAAGCATGTGCGGAGTGTCATAGAGACCCTGTTGCGAAAGAGCGAAATGGAAAACATGTAAAGGCTTTTTCGATACTTGAGAAAACAGGAAACTCATATAACCCTTCATGTTTGAAATGCCATGTTACAGGGTATGAACGGGAAAATGGCTTCTGGGATGTAGAAACATCAATGGATATGGCAGGTGTACAGTGTGAAGAGTGTCACGGTCCTCAAATGGCTCATGTCCGCGAAGAACGGAGGCGTGCATTCGGCAGTGTTGATTTTACAGGAATGGATCAGAGTAAGAGTTCTCGTCAGAATAAGCCCTACAAAGTTGGTTTTTATAAATGTGCCCACTGTCATACGGGGGAGTTTAAATTAATAAAGACACCTGAAGAGGCTTGGAAGGAAATCGGGCATTCTAAATGAGGAAAACACTTCTTCTCATAATGTCTATTGTTAGTGTAGCCTTTTTATTCAATTGCGGTCTTGATGTAAGGGAACCTGATTATCTTGACCTTATGGATGTTAATCCAAAGGATAATTCGCAGGGAAATGATCCTTGGGGCCCATATCTTTTCATTTTTGATCAGCCTGTATCAATCGCTTCAGATTCGATGCTTTATGCCTCTTTCCCGGCATATTGGGAAACTTCCGGTGAAACACTTTTTGTTCATAGAGTGAATGGTTTGGCAGGTTATAACAGCAGATGTACACTCACTGTATCAGCAATGATGAGGAATGACGGAGAAACAGAGACTGTAAGTTACACAGCAGATTTTCTAACCGGTTGCGGAGAAGCGGAGGATAATGGCAGCTTCCGTTATGCTGACACGCTTAAAGAATCAATGCTTTATGGCGAACTTGACAACTCCTCAGCACGATCGGACGAAGACTACTTTGTTCTTTCATCTGACTCAACAGAAACTGTTGCGGCAACTCTGAAGCTGCTCAACGACAAACCATTCTATTTTTCATGCAGTTATTCTTCAAAGGTCTATAAAATTTCAAAAAGCATTTTTTTGGAAGTTGTTTTGAAACCCTCTTCGGATTCGCTTTTTGTTGTAAGGAACTTTGGAAGCGAGAGGGATTCTGTTAAAATTCAGGGAAAAGAGATTGTTTGCCGACTTGGGACTGAAGATCCGGTTAATCTGGATGTGAAACTTCCACCAGGAAGCAGATATGTATTCACAAGAAAGTAAAGGTAAAAAGACAAATGAAATTACAGTTTACAATCACCATTTTTCTCTTTGCTGCAGTTTCGATATTTAGCGGCCAATTAGACTATGGTCTTAAGCTGATAGATAAAAGCGGAAAAACGGTAACGCTTAAAGAATATGAAGGGAAGCCGCTCTTTGTTGTCTATTACTCCATGACTTGTGGAAAGTGTAAAAAAGCAATTGCAGATCTTTCAGCACTTATGTCAAAGAAAAACTGTGTGCAGGTTGTCGGTATTGTCACAAGTTCTGAAGAGGAAAAGAAATTCCTGACAGATAAGGTTAAACGGCCTTTTGTGAGTTACTATGATAAATGGAAGAATTTTAAAACAGCTTACGGAATCGAACAGGTTCCGCTGCTGCTTGTAGCTGATGCAAAAGGCGGTGTGCTCTACAAAGATGACAGCTATTATGAAGAGAGTTTTTACGAAATATTAAGTGCATTCAATATGAAGATTTGCGACAAAACTG
>JAEUSG010000658.1 GCA_016788315.1 Fibrobacterota bacterium
GATGCTTTCGAAAATGATCTCAAAGAAATCCTGATACGTGATTCTGTATCAGAATTAAACAGACGTTATTATTCGTTTGTATATCGTTTACCTGCCGGTAATTTGATGTATACTCAGCGAACTCCTGCAAGCGGCGGCGGCTTCATTGGAGATGATTTCAAAATTAAGCTGCGAAATAAAAATTCATATGTAATGCATATAGCCCACGTGAACGCCGCATATTTTGAAAAACCATTTGAAATGGTGGGACCGCTTACAGACAAACGCGACTTCGACACATACCCGAAGCGCTTTACTGTGTTCAAAGAGAAGTGATAATTCTCTTCTCTTTTGACTGTCTTTAATTAACTGAACATACTTTTCGAGTGAACGTACGATCTGCAGCTGTTAGCCGCACAACATACATACCTCCAGCGACAAGCAGGTTCTTCCAGCTGTTTTTGATTAACCCCTTATTTCCTGAACCTGAATAAAGCTGATAAACCATTTTACCTGCTACATTGTACAAAGCAAGTGTATACTTCTCTGCTTTTGGAAGATAAACTTCTGTCTGAAATCCTCCGCTGATCGAAGATGCTTTAAATGTTATTTCACTCGTATTAACATTACCTTTTTCATACGAAGTGGTTGGTAATGAGACAGGTGGTCTGTAAACCCATATTTTATTGGGCACCGTTCGATTTACATACACCACCATCACTTTATACTTCTCATCATAATAGGCCATACCCACGCCGGAAACTGCATCTCCTGTTGGTTGTAATTTTGTAAACTGATGGGTAAGCGCATTATAACCATAAATTCTTGAAGGGATTCCTGACCCATACCAGAAGTGTAATCCGACATCAGGCGCATATACCAGACTTCCATTAGCATCATGTAATGCTGCAGCAGAATCTACAGCTGTTATCTGCCAGGAGTTTCTAGTGAAATTGTAGTCATACATATTGCTGTTTCTGCCGGCAACTAGAATTTTATTTGCAGTATCATAACTCATAACCTGTTCATAGGCAGGACTTGTTTTACAT
>JAEUSG010000672.1 GCA_016788315.1 Fibrobacterota bacterium
CAGGGAGCAACTCCGAGTGATCAAACTGATGAATTTAATAGTGCTATTGGTGCGGCAGCAGCAGCCGGCGGTGGGATAGTAGTAGTTCCTTCCGGGTATTATTACTTTTCAAGTAATGACGATATAGAGGTGCAAGAAAATGTTACGCTACGTGGAGTTTTCTCAGGGCCACCAAAATGGAATCCTTCCTCAATTTATAATGGTGACCTTCAGGGAACAGTACTCTTATGCACAAGAGGACGTGATACTGAAACTCCGGACATAGATACAGCATTCATAAGATTTATAGGTCCTAATTCGGCAGTTGTGGGTATTTCGATCTATTATCCTGAACAGGAAATTTTTAATGATGGAGATGCAAAAGGAATAAGTGCTGTAGAAATATCGGCTGCCTCTCCTGTTGATGAATTAGAGTTTGAAACTTCTTCACCTCACACTTTTGTTGCAGGTGATGTAATTGAGATTATTGGTATTGTTACAACCCCAGTAGAACCAAATACTTTCAACGGAACTTATATCGTAAAAGAAGTCGCTGATAGTACACATTTTACGGTCATTAATTACCAAAATGCTTCTGACACATATGTTTCAGGGGGATCTGCTCAAAAGAGATCATTTCATAAATATCCGTGGACGATAAAAGGTTGTGAGCAGTGCACAATAAAAGACATCCTGCTTGTCAATCCCTATCTTGGCATCAATCTTCTTGGAGCGGGCAGGCATTATCTGGACGGAATATTTGGCACGCCATTGCTCACCGGAATAAGTGTGGATAATTGTTTGGATGTAGGTAGGATATACCGAGTGCATTTCCACCGCGTTTTTTGGGACGGTGGTACCACTCCTACTGGCTCATTATTTAATTTGCTGGCAAGGGCAGTAGGGTTAGAATTGAAAAGAACCGACGGGCAGATAGTCAACGACTTATTTACATTCGGTTATAAAACAGCAATAAAGTTGACTGCTGGAGATTATGGTGCCGGTTATGGATTGTTATCGAATATTTACATCGATGGCTCCGACCTGGGTATAGATATTGACACGCTACAACAAAACACCGGATACTATTTCTCAACTTTATACGTTTCTGTGCCGTGGGCTTTGCGTACTGATGATGGTGATACTAATTGGTATGCTATGCCCATAATCAATAGAACTAATATTAAAATAAACGCGGCTATTTCATCCTGTGTCAGAGGACCTATTCAAATCGTTGGTGGGAATTTTACGGGCGCTGTTGTAAGACACATATACTGGAATGCTCCAAATGATGACGCTTCATTAGGACTTTACGGATGCAATCTTGTGGGGTATTATCTTTTTCCAACAAACCCTTCGTTAGATTTAGAAGCAGGACACGTTAGGGTGATCAATTGCAAATTTGGCCAGAATGTGATAACAACAATCAATAAGACCGGCGAAGTCAAGTTAGTCACTTTCGGTAATAGAAATCAAATAGCTGCGGATACAAATGAGTGTTTGGGAAACATGATAATACAAGACGGTGGTTATTTGGGGTTGGGCACCTCAAATCCGGATGCTAAACTAGACGTGGTAGCTACATGTCCACCAAGTAGCCCAACGTTTTATGGGTCAGGCTACAATAATGGCAATGCCTTTGGCGCGTATACGGGTTCAAAAGCAAATGCACCTGTCAGTTATAAAGTCCAAATTGAGACCGTTTATGAGGGAAATATAACCTCAGTAGCAGATGCTGGCGATGGAAAAGTAACCATAACATCCACAGGTCACGGCTTATCAAATGGAAACGAAATAACAATTACTGGAACGACTAATTATGATGGTATTTTTGTAATATCTAATACGACAACTAATACTTTTGAAATTGAGGCTCTTTTCACCATTACAAAATCTGGAAGCTGGGAGAAAACAAATACTTTCAAATGGAGCGACACTAATGGGAGCACGTGGAATGAAACAGGCAAAGCTATTACGACCCAAGTTCAAGCACTAAATAATGGCATAAGTTTTTGCTTTGCCACAAAAACGGGTCATATAGCAAGCGACTATTGGTATTTCGTAGCTGATGTAATTAATCCTCTGCAATTGAATGATAATGAAAATACTTCTCTAATGATTGTTAAAAACAACGGTAACGTCGGCGTAGGAACATCATCTCCTAACGAAAAGATTGAAGTATATGGTTCATCACCCGCAATTAGAATAAGTGGCGCCGGAGCAAATGATGAGCCAGCATTAGATTTCTATAAAGCGGGAGGTAGAACAGGCAGAATTCAGTCATATGCTTCTAACCTTTGTCTCTATGCTGGTGATACTGGAAATGGTGACATAAAATTCTTTGACAAAATGCCTGCAACCAGTTCATTGCTGATGATAATAAAAGCAGGTGGTTCCGTAGGCATCGGAACTACAAGTCCTGATGCTTCGGCACTCTTGCAGGTTGATTCAACCACAAAAGGTTTTTTACCACCAAGAATGACTACTGGTCAAAGAGATGCTATTAGTAATCCGATAGAAGGGCTTGTCATTTACAACACATCCACCCATAAGCTACAATTTCACAATGGAACAAACTGGGGTGACGTATAGCGTTTCGGACTTAAGAAGAAGCCCTCTCGCCATTGATCAGAGAGGGCTTCTTCTTTAAAGGGATACTTATAAATTTGAAGGTAGACCAAACACTTTTACTGTCTTGGACCAACTATCTGCGACATAAAGGTTGTTTTTTGAATCAATCGCTAGGCCTCTTAGCTGACCAAAGAAAAAGGGACTGTTTGAATTGCTTACTCCAAAGACTCCAACAAGGTTACCTGTGGGTGAATAAAATGCAATTTTCCAAATGGAAAGAGGCCCTTCTTGTTCATGAGTAGCAATTACTAAATTGCCATTCTTCGTTGTCGATGAAGTAAATGCATATACCCCTGCCCATTCAGTCTCTTTTATGCCCGCAGTGTCAACTATTGAGAGGGTGGCATCAGAACCGATTGCGAGCGTTGAGCTTGAAATCAATGAGATTGACCAAGGTGCGGGCATGGTGAACGATTTTAAGTAAGTTCCAATTGAGTCAAATATCTGAAGCCGATTTCCCCCATAATCTGGTATATATAGTGCATTGTTCTTCCGGATGAAAAAGCAGGGGGAAATATCCGTAAAACTTCCATTTTGTATTCCTGTTCCACCGAACTGAGAAATTATGCTACCTGAGGAATTAACAAGCTTTATTAGGCGAGAATTTTTCTCAACAACATAAAAATTGTCTCCTTCAGCATAAACCACATTCAATGGACTATTGAAACCTTTGTAATTTCTAATGAAACTTCCAACAGTATCATAGATCAGAACTTTCCCAGAGTCATAATCGGCAATCATTATCATGTCATTGTCAGAAATTGAAATCCCATATGGGCGACTGTATTGGTTTTCACCGGTACCTGAGGTGCCTATCGTTCTTACAAGTACGAATCCAGTGGTTATAAGCACACGTTCCCCAGCCGTCCTTATACCTTCTTTGTTCTCAAAATCCACTCCCACCACGCTGTAGATATAGGCTTGGTCTTGCCTACCAGTAGAGTCCACATAAAACGTGTCTGAACGGGCTAGGGCATTGAGTTTGACTTCAGCAGAGTCCAAGTGCTGTCGGTACACATTATAGCCTTTTACGCGAGCCGCATCGGCTCTATTCCAGGAAAGAGTCACAATCTGTTTTAACGTATCGTACGAAATCTTGAATCCGGTCGGTGTTGGTATCTTCAATGGTAGCCTAATGGAATCCGGCAAAGTAAGCGCCTGACCTGCCGTAACCGTGAATGTAGTGTCCAATGGCAAATACCTATCCAAGATACTCAAGAACCGGACACTATATTGCCCCTCAGCCATATTGGAAAGACTAAAACTTCCAGATTGTCCAGTTGAAACAAATCCATTCGTTCCAAGAGGAATAACAAACACAGTACGCGGATCATCGGTACCCTGCATCTTGATTATGCCAGTCAATGAGCCAGGCAGTTTTAGTGTATCAGGTGGTACAACCTGAGAATCGCCGGTAATACGAACAGAATCAAGTAGGCTCAACGTACCATCAGTACCCTTACCAAAGATATTGTAAGAGCCCGTATCAAGATCGCTGGTACCATACTTACCGGTGGAATTAGTAATCACTGTATCAGCATTTGCAAAACTTTTTTCTAGCGCACCAGTTCGTGGATTATAGTTAACACGAACGAAATAGACTTTTGCACCAACTGCAGGAGCACCAGACTTGTAAAGATATCCGGTAACGAGAGCATTTTGTGTCTCGGAGCCACTGCCAGCTGTTGGAGAATTATTACATCCAAAATAGATGCAAATAAACGTAAGAAGTAACGTTAAAAATGGTAAAATCCTGTTTTTTGTTTTCATATATCGCATCCTTTAAAATTTACTCAGAGGGTAAGCCTGTAAATTGACCTGATACACACGATCCACCTTATTGTCTTTTTCAGCAAGTCCAAGTAAACGTTTTCGCAGTGCATCCAGCTCTAACTTTGCCTGCTCGAATGAGTCTTCAGAGAATGTTAAAGTGAGAGTAGAAATATCTCTATGTTCACGAGGGTGACGACTTAGAGCTTCTTTGGCAAGCTCTATTGTAGAAGTTTGAAAATTACACACATTCATTGATTTAAACTCTTCCCCTGTGCTAATAAGCGCTGAGGTTTGTCGATAATATCCATTTTCATTTTGTTTTATTAGTCCAAGTTTTTCCAAAATTAGAATTGCTTTTTTGGCTAATTCCGGTCGAATTGTTGGATTCAGTTTTTTGGCGAGAGCAGCATAATCATCTTTGAAGTCGTAGAAAAAGAGAAGCTCCCGAATCGCAGAATAATACCATTCCTTATAGAATTCATACTGATCTTTGCCAATAATATCAACCGAAACCTTTTTAAAAGCTAAAAGTTTGTTGTAGTAGCTGTTTTTCTCTTCGTGTGTCCCGGCCTGATTAAAATGTACAAGATTTTCGAAATAATCCTGCTCATCGTTTTTTAGCTTTAATGCATTTGCAAACTTCAGAATTAGTGCAGGTGTCAGATTTCTTTTACCTTTTAGAACATCGGAAAAGAACCCAGTGGAATTAAGTCCTATTTTGTCAGCAAAGAAGCGGTGCGAATACTTTTTATCGAGCGCTTTCTGTTCCTCATAGAAATCTTTAAGAAACTGACGATAATTATTATAACGGAAAATATCTGTCATATTATCTACTCCTCACTGATAATCTAATCAATTGACGAGTGAGAATCTATACAAAAATAAAAATACCGCTCAAGTTTTGTGAGCAAAACGTGTTGAATACTTTATGGTAATTTTTGCAATTCAGGATTACCATCTATGGCAGCAAGGACTTTTTCCCATAAATCCACGGGAACTGATTTCATTTCCGAAACCGACGCAAATTCAGAAATTCTGTCTGGTTTGGAAGTGCCTGGAAGGATTGTTACATATTCAACATTATCCAGAATGTATCTGAATGAAGCCTGTTCAAGAGTTTTTATTCCGTAGGGAGCAAGGGGAGCCAAAACCGGATGTTCCCCTGTTAACAAACCCTTTGCCATTGGCGACATAACCTGTACTCCAACATTCTTTTTTGCAGCAGCAGCAATCACCCCACCATCGACCATGCTTCTGTGAGCAATAGTCAGGGCAATCTGAATAACATCTACGTCACCAGTATCGATGAATTTAAGGACATTCGCACCATCGCCATGCCACCCGCATATTCCGACAGCCTTAATGAGCCCCTCGCTTTTCAATTTCAGAAAAACCGGAAGAGCTTTTTCAGTGTCTACCGGATTGTGAATCAGATAGATATCTATAAATTGACGATTTAATAGTTTCAATGACTTTTCAAGAGCCGTACGTATTGCTCCTTCTTCAGAAGCCCATACCTTTGACGAAATGACCGGATTCCAGCCGCTTTCCTGCAAATACTCTCCTATTATCTGTTCACTTCCGCTATAACCGGCAGCTGTATCAAGGTGTGTAATGCCAGCTTCACGTGCAGCCTTCAAAACTGCTGCACCCCCTTTGTTAAGCCAACGGCAACCGAGAGCTATTTCTGAAACAGATATGCCTGTTCTGCCAAGTTCCCTTTTTTTCATAAGCGAATAATATACTTGTTTTCATTAGGTGCATTTTCTCCCGGTGGCTGAGGCTCCCGAAGCCACACATTCTTCTGGTTTCCGCTTGAGACAACTTTGTCTTGCAAACCCTTCTAACGACGACAACACTGTCTTGCATATTAATTGTATTAGCACCCAAAGCATTATAAATCAATGCAATATAGAATGGCACTATTCTTGTATAATCACTTACGAACAAACTTAAAAGGAGGCCTTATGCGACCGTTTTCTCTTAAAACAGCAGCCCTAATACTGCTACCGACATTCGTTTTTGCAACGTCAATGTTTCTCGTTCCTTTGCGCGATCTTGCAATAAGTTCTGACAAGATTGTGGAAGCAAAGGTAACCAGCATCGTAACCAAATGGAACAGCGACAGTACACAGATTGTAACCTACATTAGAATGAACATTACTGATGATCTAATTGGTGCTGACGAAGACAATGAGATCATCGTTATGCAGCCGGGCGGAAAGGTCGGCAATGTGACGATGGCCATGGAAGGTACAACGATTTACAAACTGGGCGACAACAACATCGTCTTTTTGCGCCGTGATCCTATGAATGCCAGTGCATGGCAGACACTCGGTTTATATCAGGGCAAGTACAGAATATTCACAGATGCATCAAGAGTACAGAGAGTTGCTCAGGATGTAAGCGGTAAGGTGATTCTTTACAAAACAATGAGTGGAGACACAACAGCTGCGACAAACGAGACAGGCAATAATCTTTCAGTGATTGAATTCAAAGACAAAGTCATCAACTACAGAACAGGGAGGTAATTATGAAAACAAACATCATAACAATTGCAGCACTTCTGCTGTTCGTTCAGTCTGCTTCAAGCTACACATTTATAGGCGCAAAATGGCCAGGACAGAACCCTGTAGTTAAGTACGTTA
>JAEUSG010000741.1 GCA_016788315.1 Fibrobacterota bacterium
CAAATAGAAAGGCAAGACGAATAAGTCTGCCATTTTTACCAGATACTTTATCAGAATAGATCATTGATGCTATAAATACAGTGATTACAAAGAAAGGGATAAGAATTTTAGTTACACTTTCAACCCCGGAGGTCCGGAAATACCAGATCACCGGGTAGAGGAGGGTTAGTATGATAATTAGAACGCGAAACATATTAAGCCTTTTTCTCGGTTATAGCTTTTATAAAACGATCCTGAAATCTCGCAAAGAAGGCGAGGTATGTAGCTGCACCGATTGTTGCAAAGAACATATCCCACTGTGCATCCCATATGTCACCCTGTGAACCCAGGAAGGAATCTGCTGTGGCACCCATTGAGATTGCCGTCCCTGCCTCAATTAGTTCATAGAAGGCGCTGATAGCAACACAGATGCTGAGCACAGAGAAGGTAAGCCAGCGACCCTGCTTAAGGGGACTTGTACGTATAATAAGCTCTCGTGTTAGGAGGGCAGGTATGAATCCCTGTGCAAAATGGCCAAGGCGGTCATAATGGTTGCGGGCGAAACCAAACCATTCCTGCATCCAATAGCCAAGTGGTACTTCTGCGTATGTATAAACTCCACCCGTAGCAAGAATAAGAGAGTGCAGCAGGAGGAAACTGTAAGTCCAGTTCGTAAATTGAAACCTTTTATATGTAATAATAAGAATCGGCATTCCAATGAGAATAGGGAAGACCTCAAGAATCCAAGTGAATCTGTCGCGTGAGAAATAGAGTGAACCACACAATATTGCAAGCGCCGCTGCTAAAACTGCTTTCGGATACCAATTTGACTTTTCCATAATATCTCCTTAAATTGATGGTTTTACTTTCTGCATATTTACAAAGCAATGGCTGTGCCACATGAAATTGCAAGGGGGCACCTGTGTATGCCCCCTTATTATGATGATATAAGAACGCTTTTTATTGAATTTAAAGAAAACTGCGTAAAAACATTCATCCTTTACGCATTCCCACTGCGAAATGGATTACGCACTCACACCTATTCTCGGCACAAACGATAATCTCGTATCCAATTGCAATTAAATGAGTTATGACTATTACCAAGAGTAAAGAGAACGCTTGGCACCACTTTTGTTTATCCCTTTTGCATGACCGAAACGCAAAATGTGACGACAGAAATAAAAGAGATAACAAAAACAAACAAAGGAGTTTCAAATGAAAAAGTTCATGAAAGCAATCGCAGTAACAGGAATCGTATGCAGCTCTCTATTCGCAGATGACAGCGAACTGGCTATGACAGACACCTACAAGAATTTTGAGTCATCGAAAATGTTCAGCATACCGACAACAGATGTCATAAATTCAAAGGATATCTGCCTTGAAATGACAGTCGGTTCAACAGACATTCCAAGTGCAAGAGGTACTATCGGCCTTGGAAATGTGGCGGAAATATCCGGAGAACTTGGAGAAGTTCAAAAGGATATAGCAGGTAAAGGTGACATGAGTTCTTCTGCAGGTCTTAAAGTGAGGGTTCTCAGAAACAACGGTTTATTTCCAGGATTGGCATTTATGCTCTCTAAAAACACACCGGAAACATTTAAAAAAGAAGACATTGACTACAATGTAAATTCTACTGACTTTTATACCATTTTAAAACATGGCGGAAAGTGCTTTGGGCATGATTTTGCAGTAAACTATGGACTAAGATTAGTTGGAACTCAGTCAGACACTGGACTTGATTCAACTGCTCAAAGCAGTTTACTGTATCTCCCGTTTGCCGGCCTCAAGGTTCAGATTAATGAAAGTGTGACCGGCATGATTGAATATGAACAGACACCCACTTACGACAATAAACCTGGATTTCTTACTATGACAAATCAGCATGTTATACAGGGTGGTGTACGCTTCTTTGCAAAAAGCTGGCTTGCCTTTAACTTCGGTGCAAAATACTGCATGAATCCTAATGACGTGACCGAAAAGACAAGCGGACTTGCCAATGCGCAGATAATCGGCAAAATGCATCTGAATATTCCTACAAGTCTCCTCTGGAAAAGAGCAATAACAAGCAACAACCGTTAACCTTTAAAACACTCATCCCCCCTTTTGTCGCTCTGGACAAAAGGGGGAGAAGGGAGGGTCAACAATGAAAACATTACTACTAATCATAACAATCACAATTGCAGTTTTCTCTCAGAATGATTCAGCAAAGGCAAACAAAGGTCGAACAATTGCAATTATGGAATTCAAAAATCATGGTCCTGCCGAATACGACGACTTCTTACGCGGAGTACCTGATATGATGATGACAAACATAGGCGCCTTTGAAGGGCTTCGTGTAATTGAGAGAGTTCAAATCGAGAAAGCGGTAAAAGCGTTCCGAATGGAGAATGAGGGACTCACTGCGGCAAACAGCGTCAAAATAGGCGAGTGGCTTGGGGCAGATATACTTGTGTTTGGAAGTATGATAAAAAGCGGAAGAACAATTCGATTTGATGCCCGTTTTATCGAGGCTTCTTCAGGCCAGCAGCTGGCCGGGTCATCAGTAACTGGCGAGGAAAACAGAGTTATTTTCCTTATTGACGAACTATGCACTAAAATCGGTGAAAGATTTACCGGCAATTACAAATCTGAACTTGTAGTAGAAGCAAAACCTGTTCCGGTAGTTGCTCCGCCGGTACTCAATGGAAATGGATTCATTAGAATAAAGTTTAAAATGTACTGCAGCCTTCTTGCTGAAGAACGTTACTATCATCAGAAATGTAAAGTATACGTCGACGGCAGAGAAGCAAACATATCAGAAAAAATTGACAGATTAAACGTAGATTATGAGATATACAACGGAGAGGTCAAAGCTGGATCACATTCTGTAGAAGTTGTTCATTATTATCTTAATAAAAATGGTGAGATGGCCAGAACTGCTGACGAACAGCCGCGGGTATTTTTAATCCGGGTTACAGATGGCGAAACAACAACTATAAACTACAAACTCAAGATAAGAATGGAAGATCAGAAAATTGAATATGAAACAAAGGCTAATTAGGATTGAAGTTTGGAATATATCATGGATGTTTTAACCATGACCGTATCCCACTGAAAAAGTGAATGAGCCCTTTCGATACCTTCTATACCCATTTTTGTTCTAAGCTCTTTGTCTGATAATAAGGTTTCGATAGCATCGGCAATGGCATCCGGTTTTGTACCGTCAACCAGGAAACCAGTACGCTTGTCAGTTATAGCGTCTTCAACACCACCGCTGCGGCCTCCAATTACAGGTTTGCCGGTTGCGCCAGCCTCAATGAATGCGATTCCAAATCCTTCTATATCGTGGTCTGAGGATTCACGGTTCGGCATTACAAAAATATCACAGAGTGCGTAATAGTAAGGAAGTTCATTGTCAGTAACCTGACCTGCAAATCTGACACTCTCTGAAAGCTTCTGCTCACGCACAAGGCCTTTCAGTCTGTTCATATCCGAACCATTTCCAACTATTAAATAGAGGATATTTAATCCCTTATCGCTCAGCTTTTTAACAGCATGTAGTGTGTTATCAATTCCTTTTCGTGGTTTTAAATCTGCTACAGTCAAAATGATACTTTTACCTGCGGTAGAAAACCTGTTGCGCAAAAAATCAGGGTCAAGATTGCGGTGGAAAATTTCAGGATCAACTCCAAAGTGAATTATAGATATAGGTGTCGGAGACTTAATCAGTTGATCAACGGCAGTCTTTGTATTTCTGTTTCCGGCAATAATCCATGATGCATTACGAAGAGTGCTGATCATAAAGGATTTCTTGATAAATCTAGGCTGAGTAATTTCACCACCATGACATGTAACGATGTATTTGAAATGCAAAGGAACATGGAGTAGTCTGGCAGCAAATCCTGTAGGGAGCCAGGAAATACAGTGTACAGTCCTGATACGGTTCCGAATGACAGTTTTAGCAAGATAATACATAAGAAGCGGGATTCTAAAAAGCTTAAATCCAACGCCCTTCATTCGAATTATCTTGAAGGGGATTTCGTCATCTATCAGTTCAGAATTATCATAATTACGCGCCAGAACAATAATCTTCTGTCCCTGCTTATGCAGATGCATGCAAAGCTGATATGAATAAGTCTGAATTCCGCCCCGCTGAGGAGTGAAGTTATAGGAAAATATTAATATCGGGCGGTTTGTTGGCTGCATTCCGGTTTAATATAATTACTTAGGCGGATTAAACAATTGTTCAATAGAGAATTTTAGCCTAAGCGATGATTTAATCATCTGTTCATGCGCAACAGGTCGCATTTTCTCTATATAATCTCTCGGCAGCTTAAATGGCTTTTTATAACTTCCTGCAGGAAGCCCTTTATAGACTGTCTTCCTGGCTATTTGATAGGTCTCAAAAGCCCAATCAGAAGGTTTTCCAGTTGAGTACTCTTTTATTTTACTTTTATCTATAAATTTCAGTAGTGAGTCTGAAAGAGTATTTGGATCAATTTCAGACGAATTTATCGCTACCATATGATCCCATAGTGCATGAATGTTTGTTTTCTTTCCCTTTTTATCATCAGGCGTTCTATAAAACTT
>JAEUSG010000761.1 GCA_016788315.1 Fibrobacterota bacterium
ATTTCTATCTGGAAGAGAAATATCAAAACATGATTACCGCGCTGATTCACAAATCTCTACTAAGGGAAACTCTGCATCTCGATCTCTTTTCGTACATCGGACTAAATGATGGTGATGCACTGATTCGACCCTCGATTGGATACGATATCTCCGACGGATTGAAAGCTATTGTGGGGGCAAATATATTTACTGGCGATTCCGGCTATTTCGGACAATTTGATAAAAATGATATAGTGTATCTGAAAGTCAATTATTCATTTTAGGAGTAATAATGAAAAATATTTCCTTAATTATTTTTGTGTTAATGTTGAACGGCATAGGCTTTACTACGGAGTTGAACGATACCAGATGGCTTGTACACAATAAGAAAGTGGAAGTTCTCTTTAAGAAATCGGAAGGTAAATATCATGCTGTTGCAGTTAAGGTTGCAACCGATTTTGATAAAGTCTCTGTAGGAGATACTATTGTACGAAACATTGTTTTTACAATTAAGGATAATTCTTTAAACTCAGGAAATATTAAATTAGGCAGGATGTCGGCACGATTCAGTGGTAGAATAGAGAATGATACGATCCTATCTGTGGATATTGGTAAACTATTCATTAAGAAACAACAAAAATGGAAACGGGTTCAATAACAAAGATATCTCCGACGGATTGAAACCTATTGTAAATGAGAACGGTATAGTTTATCTGAGAGTCAGTTGTTCATTATAGTTATGAGAAGTGAAATTGCTTGCAAAGACATTACCTATTGCATTGATAGGTAATAGAAATTATCTTGTTTGCATGTTTAAGATCTCTATTTTGTTGTGTTTTCTAATTTTATCGACCATTCAAGCTAATCCCCGATTACTAACGGGTAATAATAGTTGGCCGGAAAAGGTGGAGCAAACCTTCTATCTTCAGACCGGATTCTATCTTGGTTCTCAAATGTTCCTCGATGATTATTACGATGCTAAATATTTATTACAGACAGAAGTTGAGGTAAATGTTCAGACAACAAAGAGCTGGTTGTTCGGCTTGCTTTACGACTTCAACGAGGAAGAACGAATTTTACAGAAAATTGGTCTTAATTTCGGCTTCAAGGATTGGAGAATGCGATTTACAAGAAGGCAGGTTAGCTATGAAGTCCGCGAGGCTGGCGTCAAACGGTCGGCACTGTATAATGAATTTTTTAACGAAGGTGAAGAGGACTATGTATCGAATGCAAATTACGCCATTAATAAGGATGGGTTCTATAACTATTCAGGGGTTCAGGTTGTTTTGCAACGCAGCATATACAGTTCAGATAAAACAGGTGGTGTAAAGGCTAATTTTCCATTCTTTTTCGGTTATGAGAGAATTATTTACCCAAATACGATATCTTATTACTATCATCCTAACGGTGTTTATACACACGACTATATGGATCCAGGGTTTACTGGAAATATGCTTCTTTTCGGAGTAAATTTTTCAACGGTTTCTACTATCGTAAAAGATACTAAAGGGAATTTTTATGGGAGAATTTCCGGTTTTATACCGGATCTTCGGGCATCGCTTTACTATATGAATGCAGCTCCGTCAAAGCAGGTTATTAATGAAATAAGGAGCTTTGAAGGTAACAATAGCATTGACGTAAATTCGGAATGGACAATCGGAATGGATGTTAAATTGTCATTTCTATATACCAAACACTTTTTAGTTGGTAACCATTGTCTTTCATGGTCCGGCGGTGTTGCAAATATTTTCAGACTCAGCTTTTTTGATACCGACGATGACAAATCTTTTGGTGAAGTTGAAGTGGATGAATTTCCGATGTTATTCTCATATGGTATAACGACAAGTTTAGCATTTTACTATTAGTACCAAATAATTGTCATTATTTACCAGATAGATAGTCTTCTTGTGCACGTGAAATTCAAGGTAGTAGCTTATTGATTGTACGAGCATGCCAGGCTGCCATTTGTGCTTGAAAGATAAATCCAAATGAGACAAGAAGAGCAATGTCACCGCCCTTTTTGCCGAAAACAGTCATGGCGATGGCAAGTGCAATCGAAAGATTACGCAATGCTGTACCATAAATGAATGCGATACCGTCCGCACGGTTTTTAAAGAGGCGTGCCAGCAGTGTAGATAATACAAAATTGACAATAAAGAAAATGAAAATAGGAATGCCGAGACGAACGAGTAAAAATGGCTCAACAACTCATAGGAATTTTCTTTATTCCACACATGTAAACCACCAAATTCTCCAAAGCTCACGAAATTTCCCCATCTTTGCTCAGTTTCAGTATTTTCCGATCTCTGTATCGGTGACTAACATCAATATATCATGTCAATTCTCT
>JAEUSG010000400.1 GCA_016788315.1 Fibrobacterota bacterium
AGAGAATTCAATATTCCTTGTTGCAGTAGACAACAACCGAGTTATTGGAATTCTTACCTCTGAAGGTGGCAGATACAAAGCTAATAAGCATGTAACTACTCTTGGTATGTCTATACATAAAGATTATAGAAATTCTGGAATAGGTCATAAGCTACTCAGTTTTGCTATCGACTGGGCAAGGCAAACAAATATTATTAAGCGTATTGAACTTTTTGTCTATGAGCGCAACATATCAGCAATACATCTTTACAAGAAATTAGATTTCAAGAAAGAGGGGAAAAGAATCAATGCCTTTTTCCATAACGGCAGATTTGAAAACGACTATATCATGGGATTGTCACTTTAAGGAAAATCTGAATAGGTTATCAAATGGAAAAAAGTTGTATTATTTACGTATTAAGACATGCAAAAGTCTATTGGGGTGATCATGAAAATAGTGTTCGCCCTCTTTCTGTTGAGGGTGAAGCTCAGGCACAAGGTTTAATTCAAATTTTAAGTTCATTAAAGCTAAATGCCATATACTCCAGCCCATATCTTCGCGCGAAAAGTACTGTAAAACCTTTTTGTGAACATACAAACATGGAATTGCGAACACACGAGGATCTACGTGAAGGCTCTAGAGATGAAAGCATACCTGAAATTAAGAATAGAATTGTAAATTATACAACTTCTTTAGCTCAAAAGCACCTTTCGCAATCAATTTTATTGTGTACACATGGCGGAATACTATTCGGACTGCTCTCGCATATCAACCCTACATTAGGTGAAGATGACTACAAGAAATTACGTAATCCTGATTTAAAGAAGTTCATTTTCAACGACAACAAGCTGACACACTGCGAAGATTTCCATTTTCAGTAAAACCAATTATTTTGACTCAGCAAATGCCTACCATCAAACGAATATTTTTTGATTCTGGAAAAGTTTTAGTCTACCCTAAATCTGGGGAATGGATGTTTCCAAACAAATACAAGGAGTTATGTAAAAACAATAATCTTCCTGAAAAAACAGCTTCGCTGGAACGTAATTTTGAAGTTGCAATGCAAAACCTAGCACAACATAAATTCGTCTTAAATGAACTAGAAGAATACTCTGTTTTTAAAAAGTTTTATGAAACTGTTTTCAAAAATGAACCTTACAAGAACAATGAAACGTTTATTGATTCGGTTACAAAAGCAAAAGTTTCAGATTATGACAAATATCGTTTTTTTGATGACGTAAAACCTTCAATACAGCGATTAAAGAATAAATATAATCTTGGACTTATAACCGATGCCTGGCCATCAATTATTACTCTATATAAGAAAGCAGAAATGTTCAATTTCTTTGATCCTTTTGTTGTCTCTTCTATTTATGGAACAACAAAAGAAGAAAAGAAATTATTCAAAATTGCTCTCGACAAAATACCAGAAAGTCCAAATGAATGTCTTTTTGTCGATGACTCTCTTGTGAACTGTCGAATAGCGAAAGAATTCAACATGCACGCTATAGCACTCATTAGAAACAACTGTTCTAAAACAAATTTGGAAATGGATTTTGTTACAACCCTTACTGATCTTGAGAAATATTTGCAAAACTAAAAAAGAAAACCCCCTCCACCTGGGAGGGGGCTCAAAAAGGAGGAAGTATGAAATCTTTTTTAATTATGCGCAGTGAGCCATTTCAAGTTCAGTGTCATAGCATGAGCGCATCTTTTCGAGAGCTCTCTTCTTAATCTGTCTGACTCTCTCTTTAGAAATCTTCAATTTTCTACCTATCTGCTCAAGGTTGAATTCAGATGGGTGGTCAAGTCCATAGTAATAAGACACAACAGTACGCTCCTGTGGACTGAGAGAATTAAGCATCTCATTTACTGACTGTCTATCACCATCTCTTTCCAAAAAGGCATCTGGAGCAACAGCATTCTGGTCGGCCATAAGGTCATAGATATTTGTATCATCATCGTCACCGACCGGAGTATCAAGCGAGACTCTGTTAGTACTTAAAGAAAGAATCTGTTCAATTTCATGCGGTTTAGAATGTGTTTTTTCAGCAACATAGTCGTAATTCAGAAAACCGAATACCTGCAAAGACTTTTCTGCCATTAAGTTTACCTGCTTCATTTTTGACTCTTTTTCTGCAGAAACTCTTACAAGTCTTGATTTCTCATAAAGGGCTTTGATTATCGACTGTCTGATCCACCAAACTGCATAGGAGATGAATTTCACTGAGTAATTAGCCGGATTGAATCTCTTGATGGCTTCCATAAGACCAAGATTACCCTCATTTATGAGTTCAGGCATCGAGAGACCCTGATTTTGATATTTTACAGCAACACTCACAACAAATCGAAGATTGGAAGTTGTAAGTTTATCAAATGCATATCTGCTGCTGTTTCTGGTATACTCTTCTAGAAGCTTCCTCTCCTCTTCTTTGGTAAGCTGAGGAAAATCCTTGATGTCCTTCAGGTACTGGTTTACGAAAGCCTGGTCGTTTTTGAAAAGTGATTCATCAGCCATTTGAAACCCCTCTTTGTTTGTTTTTCGTTTACGTTAGAAAGATAACGGAAAAGGGGGGGTACTTGTGTCACAGAAAGGTAACGAAGCGGTAAATCTTAGGTAAGAATGGCTATTTTTTAGAGATCTTTATCTTTTTGAGACTTGGTGCTTGCTGAAATCTTCTGGTGTCGCTGTATTGTTTCGTTATAATTACCAATGGCTTCCGGAATTTTTGCCTGTGTGAAATAGGCAGGAATCCAGCTGAAAGCAGCTGTACCGACTCCAAAAAG
>JAEUSG010000401.1 GCA_016788315.1 Fibrobacterota bacterium
TACAAACAGCTCCAGATCATCTACCGTCATGGGTTCGAAGGGAAACAATAGTTCTTAATGAAATCATCAAAGACAATCAACTAAGAATTTCAATCTGCGATATCGCTGATGCCGAAAAAGTTGTTGAATTTCAAGCGGAACATCTCTCAGAATCTGAAACAACACATTGTTCGCGTGAGTTTTTTTGTCCTATCGGGTTACGTTTTGCAATTAAGCGTAAACAAGTTATTGTTGTACATGAAAATGACAAAATTGTCGCAATGACACGGTTTTACATCACGAAAAGATATGGACATGCATCTCTTTATCAATTTGCTATTGCAAAATCACATAGAGGCAAAGGTTTGCTGCTTAAAATGCTTGACATTATCGATACACGCAAGATAGTTTTTAAATGTTTTATAGAATCAAGTTTAAACGAATACTTTCTTAAAACGAATTGGACATTAAGTTCACAAGACAATAATTTCAAGTATTGGGTAATACATAAGGAATCGTAAATACTTTACCAAATTGATCAAAGGTTACTTTATGAAACTCGCGCAAATCGACACAAATAAAAGCATAGAATGGTTAATTGAAAACGGCTCTATGCCTGTAAAGTATGTCACCTACAAAAATATTCTTAAAAAGGATGAAAAATCGCAGTTCATGAGAAATCTCTGGCTTGAGGTTAACAAAAGCAAAGAGGTTCAAAACATCTTTTCAAAGCAAAAAGCAGACGGCTCCTGGTGTATCGGCGGTTCAACTCGCGGCTATGGCTATGACCCTTCTGAACCAAAATACGTTACAACGGCTTGGATACTCCCCCTCCTTGCTGAAATGGGTTTTACGGTAAAAGACACCAGAATTAAAAAAGCCTGTGATTATATCCTTAATAGCTGGCTCTTCAAAACCCCCTTTTTTGATAAGCAATCCTCAAAAATCGATTTTACAGACAAACTTGGATTTAGTCAATGCCGGTTCAACTGGTACTTGATGGCATTGTCTTCTGTTGGTTGTGCAAACCATAAATTGGTGCAGAAAGGCTTTTCTGTCCCTCTCAATCGACAGCGAGATGATGGCGGATGGGTAATGCCAGGACATATAGAAGAAAGAAACGGCAGAAGCTGCCCATGGTCTTCGTATGGATCGATGATGGCAATGTATTACGCAAAGAACAAGTCTTACAGAAAGCCACTAGAGAATGCTCTTGGCTATCTTGTCGGTCATTTGGCTAGCAAAGATGAAAAGAAGATCCAAACACTTTACTTTCGTGGACACAACATCGTTCGCGAATTAAAGGTATTGTCAGAACTCAATATCGGACTTGATTCAAAGCCCATTAAAGCAATATTGAATTGGCTTATTGCGATGTATGACAAAAATGAAGGGACATTTATCTATTCAGGCAAACCAGCTTCAAAATGGTATAGTAAATCTGATGGAGCTTCTCCTATCGTTGCAAAATACAATTTCAAACAGATTGCTGAAAAAGATTGGTTTACGTACCACATGACAACCATTGTCGTGAATATGAGGAAACATTAAATAATGTTTTGTGTAGTGATATTTGCTTAAGCACATCTTTTGCTCAATCAATAGGAGCTGCCTGTAATACATTGACAATTAGATGGGCATTGAATTACATTTACCCTCTTAACAATAATTAGTACAAAAGGAGTTGCTTATGCGTTTACTGAAATATCTGATATTTGTTGGTC
>JAEUSG010000010.1 GCA_016788315.1 Fibrobacterota bacterium
AATCGGAAATTTGACATTTTTGTCGACCCTTTCTGTAAATAGTTTCTAAAATTACCCTTACACCCTTAATTGCGCAATATAAGTGCCAATATCTTACTATTACTTAATGACATGATTTTAAGGGAATTAACAACTTAGAAGACTCAACATTTAATACAAAATTGTATTTTTGATAAATATTGCAATTTAATATTCTACGTTTTCGTAACTTTTACGTGACTTCTAAAGTGTTTGTAGTCGATTTTATGATATGAACATTTGTAGCCAAGAATTCGCTCGGTAGTTCCTAAAGTTTTGGCAGCCTTGGATCTGTTGCCAGAAGTCGACTTTAGAGTTTCAATAATGAGCTCTTTTTCAAAAGCATCTACAGCCTCTTTCAAGGTTCGGTTTTCCCGCGTCCCCGAAAAATCAGCTGTCTGAAGCGCCGGACTTAAATGATAACCATGAATAACTCCGTCTGAGGACATGAGAACAGCTCTCTCAATACAGTTTTGAAGTTCACGGATGTTGCCATGCCACTCATAACTCATCATCATGTCTAATGCAGGTGTGGAAATTCTTTTGACTGTCTTATTATGCTGTTTGCAAAACTCAGCGATAAAATGTTCCGCTAATGGGATGATATCTGTTTTACGTTCACGAAGAGGCGGCAGAAAGACAGGATAAACATTCAATCTGTAATAGAGGTCAGAGCGAAATGTTCCCAGTTTTACCATATCCTCAAGGTTTTTGTGTGTAGCCGCCAGAATGCGGACATCAACCTTTGTTGTTTTAACAGAGCCAAGCCTTTCAATTTCACGTTCCTGAAGAACGCGAAGCAGCTTAACTTGTGTAGATAGAGGCATATCACCTATTTCATCAAGAAAGATTGTTCCGCCGGAAGCAAGTTCAAACCGGCCTGGTTTACTTTGAACCGCGCCTGTAAAAGCCCCTTTTTCGTACCCGAAAAGTTCACTATCGATCAGGCTCTCAGGCAGTGCCGCAATATTAACTTTTACGAAGGGCTTTTTTGCTCTTTGACTGTTGTAGTGAATAATGTTGGCTGCTAACTCTTTTCCGGTACCACTTTCGCCTCGTATTATTACTGTAGTATCGGTATCGACTATACATTTGATGCTTTCATAAACTTCACTCATAGCTCCCTTCCAGCCGACAATGGACTCAAGGGAATATGAGGTTATTTTTTCAGATATATTATTCATACAATTTTGTATAAAATACTTTAGACACAAGATTAAAGCAAAGAATATTATTATAAACTATATAAGATATCGATTGTATTGATTATAGCTACTGTAATAACTTGAATAAAAAAGAGTTGCAAAAGAATTACCATCTTTATATATTATGACAGATGAATACAATTAAGCGCTTAATATGCGAATACGATAAACCGGTTCTGTACATTCATATTGACGGAAATGTAGTGTCCGGCGACATTATTAACTTCTCCTACTCTATGAATCGACGTCTTACTAAGATTGAAGATGAATTCTATATTTTCTGCGATTTGTCCAATGCTCATTTTGCATTAATGGATGGTCTGGCACATAAAATTTTTGAAACATTCTTCGAAGATGCTTTGCAAATGAAGTTGATTCGATGTGCAGTTATTCTACCTGATGCGTTGTCAAATGAAATGCTTTTTACCAAAAGCGATCCTAAAATACGGTTTTTCAAGAATGAATATAGCGCTGCACTCTCCTGGCTTTCACGCAATGGATCTATGCAGAAGCAAGAGTCTGCAGAATCTCATGCGCTAATTTCCCGCTGATACCATTCCTTGTCAATTCATCAACAGACTGAACTTTAATATTTTCGACACTTCCATATGTTTTCAGAAGCATCGTTCGTTTAGCTTCACCTAACCCTTTAATGGTATCAAGAATTGATTCTATTGCTCTATTTTCCCTCTTTTTACGATGAAAAGATACTGCAAATCGATGTGCTTCATCTCTTATTTGCTGAAGAAGGAAAAGGGCAGGCGACTTTTTAGGTATCATTATCGCTTCTTGACTATCAGGAACAAACACCTCTTCAAGCCGCTTTGCTAAACTTATTATTGGCTGATTACCGATACCTGCTGTTTCAAATTGCTCCATTGCTGCGGATAGCTGACCTTTACCTCCGTCAATTACAATTAAATCAGGAAGAGGATCGTTTTCATCCTGTGAAGCTCTAATCCTTCTGCCAACAACTTCACGCATCGATGCAAAGTCATCAACGCCAATAACAGTTTTAATGTTGTAGTGTCTGTAAAGACTCTTTTTAGGTTTGGCGTTTACGAAAGTAACCCGGGAGGCTACAGTATCGCTGCCCTGAATATGTGATATATCATATGCTTCGATTCTTAATGGCGTTTGGGCAAGTTTTAGTTCTGACTGCAATGCTTCAACCATCACATTGATCTTGCCGGACGCTTCCTCTCTAGCCTTAATTAATTGTTCCAAAAGCATTTCACCATTGCGACGGCAAAGATCCATCAAACGCGCTTTATCACCCTTAATTGGCAGTATAATCTTTACGCTCTTTCCCGATTCTTTGCGGAGCAACTGTTCTAGCAGGTCAGGATCTGAAATCTCATCGGAAACCATAATCTCTTCTGGAAAATCAATTCCCTGCTGATAATGCCCCTGGATGAAAGACTGTAAAACATCTCCACAGCTTTCACCGCCGGCAAGACGCAGGTAAAAATGGTGGCGTGCAGAAACAGCTCCGTCACGAACTGCAAAAACTGCAACACATGCATCTCTTTCCTTAACTGATGCAGCTACGATATCACGATCCGAAATCTCTTTTAAAGTCATTCTTTGACGGAACAGAACCTTCTTAACAGCCTCCAGATTGTCTCTGAGCAGAGCGGCACGCTCAAAATCAAGCCCCCGGGAAGCTTTTATCATTTCATCTTCCATATCAGCTGTAAGACTTCCAACTTTACCAGACAAAAAGAGGAGCGCCTGACGTACTCTCGCGGCATAAATATCTTCACTGAGATTTCCTGCACACAGACCCGCACATTTTCCAATCTGGAAGTTTAGACAGGGTCGTGTACCAGCCTTTACAGGAAAAGTGATTTTACAGGTTCGAAGTTGAAACACCGTTTCTATAATATTTAGTACACGGCGCATTTTACCCGCTTCTACGTAGGGACCGAAGTATTTTGCTCCATCCCTTTCTACTTTTCTAACTACTTCTATTCTGGGATAATTGCTATCTGTCTCTACTCTTAAATAAGGGTATCGCTGATTCTCTTTAAGATCGATATTGTATCGTGGTTTATGCTTTTTTATGAGCGTATTTTCAAGTACAAGCGCCTCAATCTCAGAATCTGTAATAATCCATTCAATGTCTGTTGAACGGCTTACAATTGCAGCTACTTTAGGGTCTGTAGAAGACCTGTTGAAATATGACTTGACCCTATCTTTAAGGATACGAGCCTTGCCAACATAGATAATTTCATCGTCATTTTTCCAAAGATACACACCGGGCAGCTGGGGAAGC
>JAEUSG010000029.1 GCA_016788315.1 Fibrobacterota bacterium
AATGCTTCTCAATTCGTTTTCACTTCACAGACTGCCCTCAGTACAGATCAGATCACAGTGACTTATACGAATGAGTGGGGCGAAGTCTTGAGAACATCATTTACAATCCGATGGGGATTTGGTAAAAACAGATTATTATCAATTGAATCACAGCCGGGAACAATCGGCAGCACGTTGTCCACTCCCCTTGACTCAATAACAATTCAATCAAACGCAACAGACACCATACGAGGTATTTATGCTGTAGTGAGAGACGAATACGGTTTTTGCATTGATGCAGGTAATTCGTCTGCAAATGCCATATGGGGATTCAGTAATCCTGCTGCGCTATCCTATCTTTCACTACCAGGCCCCCTCGATTCACTTTCTGCATGCTGGCTCTTTAAAAAAGCTTCTCCGGCAGCTCAGGTAAACTACCAGCTTATTGCTAACGGTATAGCCACTGCAGGTATTGTAGATCAAAAAGATTCCATAAAAATTAAGCTGGCTAACTACAATTATTCCCGCATTGAAATTGTCGCTGCCGAATACTTTCAGGGATTTGCACCTGGAGACATTATTCCGCGCAATTCGATTATCAGAACGGGATGCGATCGAACGGTAAGAATGTATGCTCAGGCATACTATAACGATTCATTGTTTGACATTAAACCAGTTTATTGGGAAAACAGCTCTGTATCTTCCACCAATCCAGAACAACGCTACTACGGCATTTACTATTCTATAACACCAATTGCATATTCTTTGGCAGACACAATCTTTGTCAACTTCATCACTGATGGCGGCATAAGCATATATGACACTTTGCTATACACGGTTGATCCTCCAATCGCGGCATCTGTCAGAATTGACTCAAGCAGAGGTAATGCCTCAGGTGTTCAAACTATTTCTATCATAGGTAATCTAGCCGAATTACGTTCAAAAACTGTAAAGCTTTTTTCGTATGCAACTTCTATTTGTCCAGCTATGACTGATACCAGAGCCTTCGGAACGTGGAGCACTTCAATAACTGACTCCTGGATACTTCCTTTGATTAATCAATCGGAACGATGCTCAATTACGGTACCGCTAATCGGAATACCTGACACAAAAGGAGATCACTCACTTTCCGGAACAGTATCATTCAGATACGGCAACCTTACAACCTCCATAAACATTACAATAAAAGACACAACTGACTATGATACTCTTGAAGCCTTGATTCCGGATACTACTTCTTCACCGTCTGTCGCAACTTTCCAAGACTACCTCCAAAAAATTGCCAGATCAGAATATTCTATGCATGCAGGAGACACTCTTAGACTGCGATCACGTTTTTATGACATCAATGCGTCCTCAATGCAGGGTGTGCTCTATCCTAAATATATTGGAAGCGATACAATTCGCTGGGAAATTCGATCCGGTACTGAAGCACCCGTATCAAAAATCGGCGCATCTTTCAAGCATACCAGAACCATAGCCGGTACGGTTGACACAATAATTGCAACGTATCCCTCCTCTCTCAGGGCATTTTTTCCGGAAACTTCATACCCGCAGGGTGTATCTGAACTTCGCCACACTATTATCGTAAGATGGACTCCTTCAACCCCGTCAGAAGTAAGATTAAATGTATCAGACGTTCCCACCCCCTCTCCATTGTCAAGCGATACAATTGTGATGAACGGAACACAGGATACAGTTACACTTTATGCAATAGTTTACGATAGATTCGGCAATATCGTTTCATCGGCAGATAAAATGATCTGGAGTACAGACTCGTCAACATGGATTGGCGTTCCATCACAGCCTACTCACACTGGTGTAATCATAAGAAAAGCAGTTCCAACTTTCCTGGCATCATTTCTTGTTGAAGCAACATTACCGGCAAACTCATACCTTGGCTCTGGAATTTATTCTCCCCTTACACCTCTAACTGCAAGCATAATTCTCCAGACAGGCAATTTCACGACAGACCGGTTTAAAATTGTTTCTGTCTCATCTCTTTCATTTAACACAACTGCAGGCGGAACTATTTTCCCGGGAGATACGGTTAAAAGCAGTGATACAATACTTGTACGAAGCTGTGATGACATGGTTACATTAGCAGCCTATTCACACAGCACAAACCCTGCGGTAGGTATCAACGGGTGGACTCAACAGTCCGTGCTTTGGACAGACCCTTTATCAAGCGGAATAAGAAGCACATACGCATATTCGCCTGATAACAGCGTTCAAACTTTTAAAGTAAGAGTAGACTATCTTGGATTTGCCGACACTGTCAATTTCAGGTTATTACCTGAATATGGAAGAAGCCTTACTCTATACCCGATAACAACCGACAGAAGAATCGTTATTGAAGGAGACACTACACGAATTCGTCAGGCATCTGCCTATCTCTACACAAGAATCACGACCAACTGTGGCAGAACAGTTGACACTTCAGTAAAGTGGACTGCAAAAGGTTTCACTAACCCCGGCTGGCTTTTCGATTTTCAGTTTCAGCTCGGTACTGCACAAACCTCGTCGAAAATTCTAAATTTTACACAGATAGCAAGGGATACGACACCTCAATCAGACAGTGGTTTTATCTCCGTACTGTTTTCAAATACAGGTGCTCCTGTACCTGATTCTCTACGCGATTCACTAAAACTAGTTATTATCGACAGAACCGACTATGACACCCTTGACGTTACTGCTTTGGTTCCATATTCAGCCTATCGTCAAACCATTGACAAAGATGGTCTCTATGGAGCATATGGTTCCGTTTCTTCGCAAAACATGTCTGCAGGAGACACTCTTCGAATCTCTCCTCTGTTTTTCGATCGAAACAGTGATGGTTTCAAGTATCTAGGCATTGGACGTATTCCAGGCAGAGATTACAGGACACACTGGTACCTTAACGGTGTACAGCAATTTTCTCAACCTGACTCCGTTTTCTCCCGCACAACACGTTCCATAAGCAATGATACAATTATAGCAAACACAATAGGGAGCAGCGGTGCTGTAATTTCATCAGACACAATAATCATTAACTGGATCCAGGGACACAGCAGAATTCTATACCTAGAAAATCAGCCAGGAACAGCAGGCACCAGCGCTTCACATGCTGATACTCTCGTGTTGCCTGGTTCTATACAGAAGGACACTGTTTACGGAGTAATAAGAGACGAATACGGAAATTTTGTTTCAAATGCAGATATTGTGCGATGGTCAATGTTACCGGTAAACTACTACAGCTATCTTCGAATTCCTAACCCTAATCTGCCTACAAGCATTGGTACTATTGATAAACTAGCATCCCCTGCCTCAACACTGATCTTTGCATTTATCGGCAGGATAGAACGCAATACCGAAATTGCGGGTGTTACTACCGGAAACATAATCCGCGACACAGCATATATCCGCATGGTGAACTATGATTACACTGCAATTGATATTCAGGCATCATCATCAAACATCTCGGACACTTCTGGCGCCTCAATAGCTTCCGGCCAAACAATTCCAATAAATAGAATCATCAAACTCACTGCGCTGGAAGACTCAATCTCTGTCAAATCAATGTTAATGCGAGACGATACCGCAAAATGGGAACAGCAAGCTGTAACATGGAGAGTATCCGGCAGATCTTTGTTCGACACCACTCTTCCATTGTCATCTAGCGCCATTCTTAAACCAAGACGCGCAAACTCACTAGATACTCTCTTTGCATCAAGAATAAATGGAAACACGGTAACATTACGCGATACAATGCTCTTTAAAGTAATGCCTCCATGGATAGACACAATAATCGTCATATTCAATCCTAACCCTGGTGCAGGCGATACAGTTTCAATCACCATAATCGCAATTGACAAAGCAGGAGACACAATAAAAGACCCTTCAAGATTGCCGGATACATTTAGCATTACTAATCCCGGCGACGTAATAGTAACCGATACCGGCACCCCGTTCCCTGGTGGCACAGTTATATCAATTGTTCCTGTTGTTACTGGCAACGACACCATTGTGATCACTATTCCGATTCCCCGTCCAGACGGCAGCATAGACACATTACGGGACACAATAGTAATAAACACAAATCCATCGAAGCCAGATTCTATTGCTATAATCAAAACAGGTGGTAACGATACTCTTATTACAGCGGGAAGCGATCTTAGTGTAAGTACCGCAACAATTGAAGTTCGTATTTTTGATCAGTTCGGCAATCTGATCCCGGCAAGCAATCCGATCTATGACTCCATCCGTGTTAACATAGGCGGAGTACTTGATTCAACAGATACTATCAGAACAGGTGATGCATCATTTACTATCAACGTATTAAGCAATACAGCAAGCGGTACCGGATTTCTCTCAGTGTATGTGCCAGGCCACGGCAGCAGCTTTTCTGACACTTTATCTCTATTTATTGCTGCAGCAGTTCAGATTGTACAAATTGCAACGCACGAGTGGGTACCCGACACATCAGACATATCAACAATACGCCAGGTGCTTATAAATGTTCTGGGGCGTAATCCCGATTCTCTTGTACTTGCAGACACATCCACACTCTCCGACAAAACAGTAATGCTCAACGAACTTATAAAGGGCGGCTACTCTAACCTCAGAGATGGCTACCTTGACTATTTAACAATTCGTTTCTCTGAACCTGTCGATATGCAGACTTCATTCATAACCGACATATCATTCAAGGGCGGCATTCAATACAAAACAGAGACTTCCTGGAGACTTGCTGATTCTCTTACAGGGCGCACAATATATTTTGAGCCGCTTGACAACCCAATCAATGGGAAGAATGCAGTTTGGAGATTATGGCTGATTACAAATGCCGATCGTGCAGAAGCATACGCTCTTGAAACCGGATTCAGAACAACAATATCATTCAGCAACACAAGAATCAGATCTTATGCATCCGCAACCTCGCCACTGCTTCTGGGAGACGGCAAAACTTCATATACTGTTCCTATGGAGAAGATTATTGACTCTGCACCACCGGTAATAAATCGCGCGCTGTTCAGGAACAATGCCTGCGACCTTGCAAATCCAAACAATGCACTTGTTTTAACGTTCAGCGAACCGGTTCAAACCGCTTCTTTGCCGATAATAACCTCCCTCACTGCGCTCTCATTAAATGATGGTTCAGGATATGACAGTCTTTTCACAGCAGAACTTGTTCTAAGCAGCAGCAGAATCGACTTTGTTGAAGATACCCGTCTTGCATGGAATTATTCAGACAACCCTGATCGGATGATGGCGTGGCAACTCATAGTAGACAGAAACAGGGACTCCAGATTTAAGGTCGGCCGTTCTAAAATCCGTTTCTCACTGGATCCCCAAAATAGTCAATTGGTAGACTTGAACGGGAACAGAGCATGCGCACAACCTGCTAAATCAGTAACAATCATTGGCGATGTCGCAAATGCCAGCTATCTTTGTGATGTGTCGGGCATAAATGAAGTGAGCCGTGATGATGCCAGATTCTTTTCGTGGTCTGCAGCAAGCGAAAACGGCCAACAGTATCCACTCTTCCCCTATTTTGGATTTTCAGTAAATCTTGATCTAATTGTAAACAAGTCCCCGCTTGAACAGATCGGACCGGAGATCAAAGTTGGCACAAAGAGTTATGTTGTGATGGATCTGGATACAAGCCTCGTTATTGTCAATTCAGAAGTAAAAATCTTTGACCTTATTGGCAACCATGTTGCCGATCCTTCTTCAAACAATGCCCTCAGAACTAGATATACCGTTGGTACAGTAAGGCGTTATCTTGGAATGGAGTCAAATCACAACATCAGCAATCTTACAGAGACAGAGATAGAGCAGAGATATGATGTGCTACCTGCGGCTAATGCCTGGGAACCAGACACTCTCATACCACAATATCCCGCAACTCTGCCTATCGATTTTGAATTCATGTCCAGGAACTGCGGAAAAGGCGCAACACCATGCATACCAGCATGGAATTGCTACAACTTCAAAGGAAGACTGGTCTCCCCCGGAGGTTATATTGCAATACAGACAATCGCAACTCCGGCAGGTGTTAAAGAGCTGACACGCAAATTAATCGTCAAGGGAGGCAAAACTGTAAGCGGAATGAGGTAGAGATTTTATTATATTCTCTGTTCTATGAAAAAACTCATTCCGCTTCTATTGGTGCTTATCGGGCTTTTAAGATGTTCTGCTGACAGTCCGTCACCAACATCTTCTACCGTCGACACATCACCGGCATACAAAAAAAATCCAATGATTGCAGTTGCCGCAACATCTCGTGCCATTTCAGGCTCCGACTCACTTTCATATGGCTCAAGGCCGGACGAAAGACCTGTTCGAACAACAGCGTTGGATTCGTTTTCCATCTCAGCGTTTGAAGTCATGAACCATGAGTTTGCACAGTATATAAAACTATGGTCTGAATCCTTTCCATCATGGGATACTGTCAGGAAAACTGATGTAACTGTTATCACGGATAAGAGTCTTCAGCTTCACACAGACACTTTATATCTGCATCGTGGCTCATTATCCAAGGCGTTGATAAAGATTAACAGTTCTGCTCTTCTATTTACTTTGGACACTACAATCGATACTGTAGGTGCTGACACAATCAGAATTAGTCCAAATTTTACCCCGACAACAATTTACAAAGACTATCCTGTTCAAGGTGTTTCATGGTTCGGCGCAGCTCTTTATTGCTGCTCTAAAACAATTTCTGAAGGTCTTACACTTACACAATGTTTTGACACAGCAGGTCTTAAATTCACACCTAATCTCACTGGTATGGGCTACAGACTACCCACAGAGGCTGAATGGGAATGGGTCGCACGAGACACTCTCACAGGTGTAAACGCGCTATACCCCACAGGCTCA
The DNA here is from genome assembly GCA_016788315.1 of Fibrobacterota bacterium. Lineage (GTDB taxonomy): Bacteria > Fibrobacterota > OXYB2-FULL-49-7 > OXYB2-FULL-49-7 > JAEUSG01 > JAEUSG01. Next base: position 6,841 of record JAEUSG010000029.1, read on the forward strand.
TCAATTAGCCCGGACAGAGCAAACTACGGTAGTTCAGCAGTACGGGTAACTGGCAGCTTTGCACCCAATTCCAGAAAAATTTATGACCTTGGCGGTAATTTATGGGAGTGGTGTCTTGACTCCTACGGTGCAGTTTTTTATACTACAGCAGGTTCGAATCCATTTAATGCGTCTGCTAACGTTGCAAATGATACAATGGTTGTAAGAGGTGGCGGCTATAACGACGTAGTCTCAACTCTCAGAACAGCGAGGAGGTCAAAGGCTGTGCCTCTTTACATGGGAGACGATGCAGGATTCAGAGTAGTTAGAAGATAGTGTTTTGTATAAATTGATCTTTGGAGAATTAGGCTAATTGGTAAGTCAGCGGTCTTGAAAACCGCCGTCCGAAAGGACTTGGGGGTTCGAGTCCCTCATTCTCCGTTTTAATATTAAGGCTGTTTTTTGCGTTTAGCATGAAGCAGCCTTTTTTATTTCCATATTCTCTTTAACCTTGAACCTAACCATCTTTTTAATAAGATTTTCCGGAAGAGGCTCATCAATAGGAAACTGAACGGCTCCTTTTGATGTTTTATATGCTGCCAACTCCTTTTTAAAACTGCGAATCGCCGATGGTGTGGGATAAAAACCAATATGACTCTCATATGCTGCAAAATGGACAAGGTTCCCGTTCAGGTAAAAGGTAGGTATCTGATAGGCAATCGTTTCTGTTGCTTTTGGCGCAGCTCTACTAACAATGGCACGAAACTGTTTGAGCAGTTTTTGTGTTGCTGCCGGAAATTGACTTATATAGCTATCTATTGAATTTACTTTTTTCACTCTACCCTCCAATATTGATGTTATTGAAATAAAATAGCCCTTTTATGTACAGCAAAAAATAAAAATAATATTAGAACACTTTTTAATAATATTTAACAAGAAATTACATCATCTTCGTAATATATTGCTACTATAGAAAAGGAGTAAAAGTGAATAACAATGAATCCCCACTCAAAAGATACGCAGGAAATCCAGTTTTACAGGCATCCGATGTACCATACCACGCTACCCTAGTGTATAACGCAGGCGTATGTAAATACAATGGCAAATATGTAATGGTATTCCGTAACGATGCCTATGCCAAGAATGAACTGGACTATCTTACAGCAATGAATCTTGGTGTTGCATACAGCGACGATGGTATCAACTGGAAAGTGGAAAGTGCACCTGTTCTAGATGAAAAGTTTTTCAATGACCCTGAATTTCTAAGAGTATACGATCCGCGGCTTACCGTTATCGATGGCCGCTGCCTTATGTGTTTTGCTATCGATACAAGACATGGTCTGCGAGGCGGCATTGCAGAAACTACAGATTTTCACAATTGGACAATTCACTCAATGACAGTTCCTGACAACAGAAACATGGTGCTGTTTCCGGAAAAAATTAATGGCCATTATGTAAGACTTGAACGTCCATTTCCTATTTACAGCCGCAACGCAACACACAGATTTGACATGTGGATGTCTGATTCACCGGATCTAAAATATTGGGGAAACAGTCAGCTTGTAATGGCAGTGGAACACTTCCCTTTTGCCAACGACAAAATTGGCCCTGGTGCTCCACCGGTAAAGACTGATAAGGGTTGGCTCACTGTAATGCATACTGTTGACAAAGATATTACACGGGGCAAAAACGGATGGGAGGAGAAGTGGCAGAAACGTTACTGTGCTGCAATTGCACTTCTTGACTTGAAGGATCCTTCAAAAGTTGTCGGATATTCTAAGCTGCCGCTCCTGGAGCCTGAAGCTGAATATGAAATCAGCGGCGGAATCAGAAACAACGTAATATTCCCGGGCGGAATGATTCTGGAAAAATCGGGCGAAGTAAAAATATACTACGGAGCTGCTGATACGGTTGAATGTCTTGCCACAGCTCATGTAGATGACTTAATAAAACTATGCACTGAGAAAGTTGTTTGGAGTGACGCTCCTGGACTATGTAAGAGCCGGTTTATGACTGCTTCCTGAGTGCCCATTGCTTAGGCGTGACACCTGAGACTTTTCGAAATACTTTTATAAAATGGGAAAGGTTTTCGAAACCGCTTTCTGCGGCTGCCTGCGATACGTTTAGCCCTTTGTCGAGCAGCAGCCCGGCAGCGTATTTTATGCGAAGTTCAAGAATATGATTCTGAATAGTGCCACCTGTTGCCTTTTTAAAAAGTGAACACATGTGAGATTTTGAGAGTGCGCTTTTCTCTGCAATTTCAGATAAGGAGGCGGCCCCCAAACCAAATGGACCTATTACGTCAAGTATCCTGTGAACACTCGTCTGCCATGATGCCGGAGAATTTTCAGCGGTTACTTTTATTGCTGCACTGCGTAAGATTGAAAATATTGTCCCTAAATCTGCAAGAAGAGCGGCATAATCACCCTTGATATCGACACCTGAAAGTGTTGAGCCTATTTGTGAAAGGGAGAATGCCATTTTTCTGAACTCTCCAGTGCGATCAGCAATCAAAGGAGGAATCATAGAGAGAAACACTCCAGATTCTTGTATACCCACCCTCATATAGTCTGCAAAAATATTATGTAATTTCTGCATGTTTATCTGCAAAGTAAAATGAGATCCATTTACTTCAGGCTTGAATCTGTTTGAGTGAACAGCTCCAGGAGCAGCAAAGCAAACGCTGTATTGGTCAACTTCATAATATTTGCCGTTACAAACGAACTCTCCCCGCATTCCTGTTGGTATAATGATTTCTAGATCTGATTTGTGATAATGCGCAGGAAAAGCCGCTTCGTGAACGTTATGAAAAATGCGCGCTCTGTACAATCCGTTAGGATATGGTATTTCCTCGATAAATGGATCGATCGAGCGGACAGCCATATTTAGAGAAGCTCCAACTGTATCAGTTCATATTTTATGAGATCTGAATCATTGTTAGCTGGTGAATTTACACGATCAGAAACCGGTATAAGCTTCATGTCTGTTTCAGCATAGGGAACCAAGTATTTTCGCCTTAAATTGCCGTTCAGCCAATCTCTTTCCTGTTCTTTTCTTAAAATGACAGGCATTCTATCGTGGACTGTCTGCATCAGCTTATTGGCCTCGGTGGTGATTATTGTAAAGCTGCTGATACTTTCGCCCGTCTGCCTGTCTATCCATGTATCCCAAAGTCCGGCAAATGTAAACAATGGCTCATTTGTAAGTGTTATGTAACAGGCCTGTTTCTGCTTTCCGTAATGTTTCCACTCATAAAAACCGGATGCAGGAACAAGACATCTTTTAGAACGGAGAGATTCACGGAATGCGGGCTTTTCTGTAAGTGTTTCAGCACGGGCATTTATCATTTTAGCACCGATGTTTTTGTATTTTGCCCACGAAGGTATAAGCCCCCACTTAAAGAAGCTAAGACAATCCGGCAGAACATTTGTAACCACAGGAAGCGTTTGC
>JAEUSG010000082.1 GCA_016788315.1 Fibrobacterota bacterium
TCTCATCATGAGATCTTTCTATTGAATAAAAAGACAGGTGAAGAGTATCCTTGGGGGGAATATAAACCGATGGACAAAGCAAAGGTTAAAGAGATGCAAGGTCGTCTTGGAGATTTATTACATCCCAAAGTTGGTCTTGCACTTGGAGTATTTAACGACCCATGGTATATTGAAACTAGGCAGTTTCTTGAAAAATCGGTAAAATATTTAGAAGGGTTTGTCAAAACGGAAAAATATTTTGCTTATAAATGTCGGGATAATTTTATTCTTCGTAAGAAATAGCAACTTCCCTTTCAAATAAATATTTCCTCAATATACTCGGCATCAAACTTTACATGTCAAGAACGACTGGATAAAGTGTGTATCCGTCCTTGTTAATCTTTTTTATCTCTTTTCTCAGCGTGGCCATCATCTTTTTAGCAGTTGGCTTAAATCCAGAGTATCGTCCAACGACATATACACCAGACTTTAAATTGAGTAGCTCGAGGTAGTCTTTAAGCTGATATAATCCATCATTTTCCCACTCTTTGTTTTCACTCTTTTTAACTTCAATAACAGTATTCAAGATACAGTTTGGATTTATTAAATCTAACTCTAAATCAAGTCTCTTACCTTTTTCTTTTTTCGTCGGATTTGATTTTGGTAAACTCTTGCTTTTTATTTGAGGCTCTCTAGCGGATCTCAGTATTGCATTCTTCGTTGTTCTCCATTTCAACCATTGATAAATTAAATCAGACAATGCGTCTTCAGGTTTTGATTTTTTGTGCATCTTTTTTTTAATGTAGATTTGATTCCACAACAAAGAAGATAGCCCATTTTTACCATTAAGCACATCCTTATCAAATTCCTCTAGTAGCTTAGCAATCCAACTCGAAAAGTCATTCTGTTCATTTATTATTAAAACATCAGAATCAACAAGTAAGGTTCTCATATCCCTTATTGATGTTATCGGTATTCTTGCTTGAGCAACATTGTTCTTTGCCGTGTGTCTTATGTTACCAAATGTATCAAAACCTTTTATTTCTTTATGAAGCCTCGAAAACACTTGTTGAATATTTATGTCTGCTCTGGTAATGAGTAGTTCTAAAAAGAGATTCCTTAATTCAATTGCGTTGTCAATCCAGTCCGGGGTGTAAGCGTTTTGCCGTTCAGGATCGTCTTTGGGTGGAAACAATTGATAGTACATAATAACTATGGATAAACAGAAATCTATTGACCAGTTTTTGACATTTCTAGCATTAACACTATGCCGTGATAAGTATACTGATTGTAAAAAATTTCTAGCAACTATAGGATTAGCCTTAAAACGAACAAGTAACCAGCTCCAAGCCTGCTCGATAGCGTTTTGTAACAACAATTCGAATATTCGTTTATCAGTAGTGTGGCCGATTAGTAACAATTCTTCATTTTTTGTTTCTATGCAATCGAACCATTTGAACAGAAAGTCAGGCCCATTGTTTTGTATAAATTCACTTAAAAACTGCTGTTGACTAATTGCTCTAAATGGCGTAGACAAAAAGTTTGCAATAAAGTTTTCAACTGCTATGTTTTTCACAAGCGACAATTCGTATGGCAATCGAACCGTATGATTTTGTAAAATTTCTAATTCATGCCATGTACTATCCAGTTCGGTAGTAGTAATATTATCTGTGAGAAACGACCATTCAACCTCAGTTAATTCTTTTCCTAAAAGACCACTTAATCCAATAAAGTATTTTAGCAAAAGCAACTTATTTACAGAGGCCATGATTTCGACAATCTGTTCTTGCGATCTATAATGCCATATAAGCTTCCAGGCAAAAAATGGTGCAAAAGTTTTATAGTTGATATTATATGACTTTGATTGTGCTTTTTGACTAAAATCCTTTGACCATTCCTCTTCCCATTTAATTTCTCTTATGAAGTTTATAGCAGACTTGATTACCTTATCTTTAAAATCTTGTTTGATTGAAACTTTCCAAAATTTTTCATCTAATACAGACTCATGAATGAATTGATAAAATTGACATTCATATGCTGAGTATCCTTGCGATAACAAAAGAAATACTTCATACCAATCTGAATATTTTATTTCTTCTATTCTCTTATGGTATGCTTCTATCGCTTTTCCTTTTTTCGAACGCCTTTCTTCTTCCCGTTTTATTCTTTCATTTTCGTGCCCCTTAAGTAAATTATGTGAGTTTTTGGCCTCTTGTGTCCATGCACCATCTAATGGCCAAGGACCAATTAGAAACTGCACACCAGAATCAATGAACTTATTGTTTTGGACAAGATAGTTTTTTAACTCAACTAAAATTTCTAATGATTCTGTATCATATTCTTTCATTGAATAACTTAAGGAGCGAAGCAAATAGAATAAATGATTGGATATTGACGAATCACCATTATTACGAATGGTTCGATCGTACTCTATTAAAACTCTTTTTAAATCATCAGCACCGAAGATCCATGAATCGCGATAGTATCCTTTAGAAGTAAAAGCAACAACAAAATCAGATTCATTAAGAATCATACTGCCAACAGATTTAACTATGCCAAACAATTCTTTGTTTTCTCTATTATTGTTTTCAGATAGTATTTCGGAAATTGAATCATGCCAACTCCATAGTAGAGTACCAATCTGCACCAGTTCCTTGATATGCTTATTTTCAATACATGCCTCTAATAATCCTTTTACTACACTTTCTAACCATGTATGCTGTATAGACTGTTTATTATTATTTATAGAGCCTAACCAAGAAATTGTATCTTTGAATTCATTAATCTTGGTCGAACGAAAAAATTGATATAAGTGTTCCTTATAATAAAACAATTCGTCAATTGAGTCGATTACTTTGTAATATTGTAGGATAGGAGTTCTTTCCATGCCATTTCGTTGGAGCTGGTTAATTATTGTCGAAATGCATTTACCATATTCATAAGCCATGGAATGAGTTGCTACTTCTTTCCAAAAATCTATTTCTCCAAAATTGAATCGACCTAATGTAGATAGTATTTTTGAGTATAATGATTTGTTTGTCAGGCAATGTTTCAAATAGTTCTGAAGTAGCCTCAGTTCTGGCAGTTGTAGTGCTACGTTTTCACCAATTTTTAAAAGCAAGTAAATTGATTCTTCGTTCTTATTTTTGACATTAAGTACAAGTTGTGATTTATACCAATCAGCAAGCGTTATCCCGATAAGATCTCGTACTGCAGCTATTGTTCCCCAGTCACTATAATATGAAGCTCTTTTTTTCCACCATTTTTTTATAATATTATCTCTACTAGTAATTGGCATTAGATTGTCTAGACTTTGTATAGCAATATTTGGAAAATATTCTGTGATATATTCAAGCCATTGTTTATTAAATTTTGCAAACCATTTGGACAAATCTTGAAGATTTGGTGCTATTGTCTTTTCGTACACTAGTAAACCACGTATTTTATCGATACTTATATTTCTTTTGAAAATAATTCTGGCTGCTAAATATTCTGCTTCTTGTGATTGTGCAAAATGAATATTCTCTATTCCACCAGGCTTGAATATTGAAGTTGAAAGTAAAAATCTAATAGTGTCTGGCTTAATCGTCCCTATTGACGGAAGAGTAAATATTCCATTACTTGTATCAGGGTGCGGAATAGGTTTACGTCCACCAAGCAAATAAAAAAGTGCAAGTTCACCCAAACAATCGATTCGTTTAGTATCATCAAATGATTCAGCAACTTTCGTACGTTCAGTGTCAATTTGTCGATTGTCGTCTTCCTTTATCTTTGCTTTTAACATTTCATAGTATAGTTCTGGTAGAGAACTCCAGTTTGTAGCATCATTTGAGAAACTTCTCATCAAAAACAGTAATGTCTGTATATGTCCTAATAATGGTATAATATCCCTAGATTTACAGGCGTTCCAAAAATCATTGAAACACCCACTTTTGATATTAAGACTATCCCACAATAATCGTACTTGTTCAATGCAGAGAGGAGCTAGAATTAGACGGTGATGTGACTCATCTGTTATAGAACGTACAAGCCACTGACAATCTTTCTTCAAAAAGTCTACCACTGCCTTTTCTTTGATACCAGGGCGACTTGAAATTCTAATTCGAATATATTCGGTTTTATCTTCAGAAATATTCTTTAAAAATTTATTTAATCTTCTTAAGCATTCAACGTAGTCAAGTAATTCATCCCATCCATCCAAAATTATCGTAAAGAGTGGATGTGGTGCTTCATTAGTTTCAATAGAGGATTTCGTTAAGAAATTTATCCAGTTTGGAGAAGCATCCAAGTCTTCGATAAAATTGTCTTTATCTTTATTAAGATCGACATACAATGAATTGTCTTTTTTTAAATAAAAAGTCCTAAGGTATGTGCTTTTTCCAGCTCCAGCTTGACCAATTAAAAATAGAAGCGGCTCATTACGCCAAAAGTCTAGAGTTTTATATCCATAGTACTTTACAAGTTCATCTTCATTGCCAGGCAGTAATGATGCCTCTGATTCTTCACCTCCAGAATTCCAATATCGTTCAAGTCTTATATCGTTGATATTCATTGCGTAATGCTATTCCTGATCTTAAGACGTTATGAAGCTGCTGAACCATATCCAACAATCACAACAATCCAATCCAGCTTATTGCCCTTCAACAATCTTAATCTCATCCTCTGTCAGCCCATACAATTCGTAAACAAGCTTGTCTATTTGTTCTTCCATACCATCAATTTGTCGTCTAATGGCTGTTTTGTCATGCTCGGAGTTGCAATTCAGAATATTTTTATTACAGTCCAAAATTTGGCGAACCATTTCGGCAATTTTGTCGTGCTTCCCTTTTTCAGTTTTACTTGAAGGATCAATACGCTTTATTGGTAGTTGACACAGATGTATACCACGTAATTCTAATCTACCACCACTATCGGGATCACCTAATACAGAACATAGCCTCTTAAGAAATAGCCAAAGTAATTTTGAGTTTAATAATCCTAATAAATAGGGATCGTCGGAAGGAATTATAAATGTTTTATCGTTTGACAATGCACCACTATCCTCAATTGTAAATCTTGGTTCTTTGGCAATAACTGGATAGATTATCTTTGGTTTTTCGAATTGTTCATAATATTCAACAGTATCTTGAATTTCATACCATTCATATGTTCCAGGTTTTCGACCTTTCCAGTTTTCGCCTTTCCAGTTTTTGGGCCGAGGCATGAGTCGTTCTTTAAATAAAAGTAAATAATTATAAATTGCTGGGTACTTGTGAATATCTATGCCACGTCGAGTGAAGATAAGAAATCGATCTTGATAGTTTACGTGATACTTGCGTATGTCATCCCCAACTAAGAAAGGCTTTATAATATCTTTGCTCTTTGAATCTGCTTTTATTAATTGTTTTTTTTTCTCCTCATCGATAACAAAGGCATCATTAAAACCAGTTTTCACGCCGTACCAAATCTGATTTTGCACATAATTACCGAGAGGAATTCCATGATTTTTTATTTTATCTATCAAGCTTACTTCATTATTGCTTGCCAATGTCCAATTATCACCATTAATAGAACGATGATCTAATTGCGACGATACTCCTGTAACCGCCTCCTCAAGAGATTGAAAATCTAATCGCTTGATCGCTGCATGTATAAATTTTTGCTCTTTAACTTTATTGTTTGACGTTAAAAATATCGCTGGAAATGTTGCTGCATTCTGGAAGACAGGCAGTTCACCGAAATCAACAATCTTTATTATTGTTACTTCTTCAGATAAAAAGTTCCTCAACGGTTTACCATAGTTAGCTCTCATGAATTTGTTAGAACAAATCATTCCGAAAAGACCACCACGGAATAATAGCTGATGAGATTGTTCAAAGAAATAGACGAATAAATCAGCAGATCCAGAATATGTTTTATATTTCTGTTGTGCATATGATTTAAAATCTTCGCCCAAGATTTCTTGCCTAACATACGGAGGGTTCCCAATGATTGCATTGAAACCGCCCGATTTCATTATTTCTTGAAACCCATCTTTCCCATTCCAATCAAAAGCATTAATTCTTCTTCTTTCCTTGTCATCGTTAAAAAGCGACAAAGACTCACCAGAATAAAAATCCGTTCCAATCAACGAATTTCCACACTTAATATTCGTCTCCAACGACGGCAGCACCCGTTCATGAAACATCGCCATCTGATTCTTAATTGATGCTTGCGTCTCTCCTTCCATACATTTGAGGAGAAGACTAAGCTTAGTAACCTCAACAGCCTGAGCATCAAGGTCAACACCAAAAATATTATTGAGCAGTATCTTCTTCTTAATCGCCGTAGTCAGCGTACCATCAGGAGTGAGTAAAGTTTTATCCTTCTTCCCTGATTCATTGTAATACTTCAAATGCCAATCCAGCAGATATTGATACGCACCGATTAGGAACGAACCGCTGCCACAAGCAGGGTCAAGAATCTTGATTTTTTCAACTTCTTCAGGAGTTTTACCTTCAACCAGTTTACCAACAGTATTCTTTACAATGTAATCAACAATGTATTGCGGAGTATAATAAACACCACCAGCTTTACGAACTTCTGGCTTTTCTTCAACCTTAGCATTGTGACCAGCAGTGAGACGAATAACTTTTCCAAGGAACTGTTCATATGCACTGCCAAGAATTTCAACAGGGAGTACAGAGAACTCAAAGGGACATTTTGGATAATAGAGCCCTTCAACAATTTCCTTAAGAACCTTATCTTGAATAACAAGATTTTTTGAAATCGTATCTTTCTTAAAGTCAAACAGCCCTGAGTTGTACTTCTTATCCGCCTCAAGGAAGTACTCAAACATATGTTCATAGCAGTTTTTCCCAGAGACATATGTTGCAAGACGATTATTAGGCTCAATATTCCTATCTTCACAAATCCTTAAGAATATGATACGGTCGATGGTTTGCTGAACAGCGTGATTAACACCACTTTCATCAAGAGTCTTGTTGTTTTTACTGATGTCAACAGCAAGGAGTTTACGCCATTCATCGAGCGAGAGTAGAAATTCTTTATCGACCGTAGAAGTGCCTTTCTTCCCTTTATCAGAAAGAACGAATTTATCAAAGCTGCCACGAAGTACATTCTCTTTTGCGAAGGTATTCCAGAGGAAATCAAATTCGGCGAGATACTCTTTAAATGTCAGATACTTAATTCTGCCGATGGATGCTTTATCGGTTGGCTTTGGCTTTGTTGTGCAGTCGTAAACAGCGAATTCTTCAAAGTCTGTGAGTATTGAGATTGGAAGTTTAGCACTCCATGCGTATCTTTTTACCTGATATGCTGGTGGAATGGACTCTTTGATAAAAATAGAAGGCTTCTTAGCTTCAACAAAGAAGAGCCGTTTGCCGCCTTGGAGTCTGAAAGAGTAGTCTGGAGATTTTACCTGGTCGTCTATTGTGACTTTATCTTCGTGGATGACTTCTCGGTAGGCTTCAGCAGCACCTTGGCTGTTATCGATATCCCAGCCGAGAGCTTTGAAGAAAGGGTCTATGAAATCACGACGGGTTGCAGTTTCGTTGTACGAGCCGTTTTTATAGCTATCGTACTGTTCTTCGAAACGTTTTACGAGTTCGGATATTTGGTTGTAGGCTTTTTCTTTCATAATATCGATACTATCTATTAAGTTCTTGGATGTGTTTTTTTAGAGCGGCCTCAAATTTAGGAACATAAGCGACTAAAAACTCAATCATTTTAGGCCAATCATCCTCATTAAATATATTAACATTGGGAAGGTCGAATTTTATACGAGACATCCGCTTATCATCTAATCGTTCCCACCCCAGCGTATCACCAAAATCAGATTCAATTTTATTTCTCTTAACATACAATGTGTCGAAAATTGCTTTGTTCTCTTCTTGTGACTTGCCACTAATTGTTAGTTCGACCCTTACAAAATGTCTCGTTATCGCACTGGTATAAGTAATTCCACCCATACCGCTACCTGCACTTAGCCAATGATCTTTACCAGGGCTAACATTTTGATATAAATGATTTACCTTATTAATTTCCTTGAGATAAAGAGTCCAAAACTTCTTTCGGATTATATGGCGTTCTTTTATTTCTTCCTGCGTTCCGACTTCTTCTCTGGATTTATTGGCCATGCTGATTATAAAATCTTCTGCCTCTTTTATTGGAATAATTTGTTCCATGTTTAAGAACAGTTGCTCTTGTAGTTTAAAAGGTGTCGCTTTAAAACACTGCAACCTCAATCCATAATTTAAAAGCCAGAGAACTGTTGAAGTGACTTCCTTTCTAAATTCGCCAGCTACCATAACTATTCTCTGTGAATTACCGATATTCAATCGTTCGAGATAATCTTCTGATTCTAAGAATTCTTCTAGAAGGTCTTCAGCCTTATCGGTCTTTCCTATTTTTGATAAGTATTGATTAAAGATGGAAACGATTTGAGATGCCTGAAGCGTGGCACAATATGATGCATACTTTAGAACTTGCCAAGTGACATCGCGACCTGTATCATCCAGCTTATTTTCAATTACAACAAGATTGCCCTGCTTATCTATTGCTAATAAATCGAGTCGTTCATCCGTGTCGTTAAACCCATCAAATTCTTTTTGTATTATTAATAATTCTTCATTTAGGCATGAAGAGTTATTTGCTATCCACTCTTGAAGGTGTTCACGCTCTTTAAAACCGAGTTGTTTAAAAGTAGTACTTTCAATCTTTCCGATACGGTTTGTTTCTTTATTTATGAGATACATAATTACCTTTTGAAAGAATAAAGGATACAATAGCCTAGAACTGTAGTTCGCGGCATATAAAACTCCATAATTTATTTAATTTTCTCTAAAAACATAGCTTATGCGGTAAAGTGGATACAAGGGATAGAGTTGACAATAACAAAATACTGACACAAAAAAACTGTTCTATATAATCCGGATTTCTATTCTCGTATGCGGTTTGCTGTTTTGAATTGGAAGAATTTTTTCTTTCATCCAGCTGATGTCACAATTAGCAAGGAAATAATAGACTACATAACTTGTAATAATCGAAAATTGATGACTTCCTTTCCATTTGTCAGAAAACTCCGCGATCATATCATCAACACCTTGCCCCATCCTTTTATGTTGAAATAGCATAACAATGCAGCTATTATCTATAAGCTTTTTTATTTCTGAATGGTAAACATATTTGCATGATTCATTTTGACCTTTAGGACATGATGGTACTTCATAACCGTTATCAGGATCTAGGAATACTAGCTGCTCTGGTTCAATCTTGTCAATAAAGTCATTTGATATACTAACTCGTTCCTGCCAATTGTCGATTACTCTTCTCTCGCTATGTTTAAGATTCGGTATATAAGATTCAATTATTTTGAGATCGCGTTGGTCGTTCTGAACACATACATTAAGCTTATCCCATAATTCGGGATCAAGCCATCTGGTTTCTTTCGGTTTTTTTAGATAACCTAGCCTACGACCATCGGGACCATTGTCATTTGATGTGAGCATCCAATAGATTGATTTAGGAATATCTGAAAGTCTTCTAAGAATTGCATACTTGGTATAGTCGCTAACATCACAAAAGTATTGATTTTTCATATGAGTTCATACTCCAGCTTTTCGAGATCCTGCCAGATTAGAACACTTTTAGATTGAAGTATATCTAAGAAGTACTCTCGAGTTGGTGAGTTTTCGTGAATTTCATCTAATAGCTTATTAATCAAAGATTCTGAAACAATTCTTTCCTTTTGTTCAACGGCTTTCGTCATAAAGAGTGCCACTCCGAGGTATCCAAGCCAATCGGGATACTTACATGTCCTTCGTATTGTTTCTATAGACACATCTTTTAGCAGTAGTAGTAAAGATCGCATTTCATTTTCGTTTAGACCAAGATATGTTTGTCGATTACGTTCATTGCGGTCTATAACTAATCGCAATAATGCAGACCGAAGTTGAGTTCCACCACAGGTTGTGCAGCCAATTTTCCAACAAGCATCTTTTTCAGATGCCTTTTGAAAGACTTCCTCGATTGTCTTACCGTAGAAATATTCCATATTATCCCTTTCCAGATTGTAAAATCACTAATTTAATGACTTTTAGACAATGATTTTACTGCAACAAGTATGCCAGCTAATAGGGTAAAACACGCAAATATTTATCAATCGTTTATAATTCTATCCTCAATGCCCTTACATCTCGCTTTAAGGGCATTATAAAGCAGTTCAGCATCTAAACAAGCCTCAAATGGGTCTCTGGCTAAAGACTCTTTTAAAGCGGCTTTAAACCACTCTGAGAGATGTCTGTCTTGCCTTTTCTCCTGAAAGGGGGTATCTTTAAGGTATGAAGAAAAGGCTCTATATAGAATCGTCAGTTTGGAATCAGTTGACCCATAATGATAAACCAGAGTGGCAGAAAACAACATTTGACTTTATTTCTACGCTGGAAAAAGGGATATATGAAATTTTCGTTTCAGACCTTGTTTTTGAAGAGATAGAAAGAACTCCAGATATAGCCATTAGAGAAACATTATTGAATCATATTTTAAAGGCAAAACCAAATGTTCTTGAGTTTGGCGAGGAAGCTCAGCTTCTTGTTGAGAAATACAAGGAAGCTCAAATAATTAAGAGTCTGAAACGAAGAGTTCTTATCGATATGGGTCATGTAGCAATAGCCACAGTTAACAATGTTAGGCATATAATAAGTTTTAATTTTGAGCATCTCGTTAAGGAGAGGAATATTGACGCGTTTAATGGTATCAACTTGCAAAACGGCTATGATGTCATGATTGATATTAAAACACCTCATTCCTTTATTGACTTATAGGAGGATATACTATGATAGAGCCAGGAGCAGCAGTTAAAGAGATATGGGATTCCCGCGATCAAATATGGGAAGATGTTAAAAACATGTCACCTATTGAACGTGCTTCATATTTCAAAAAGAAGGGCGATAGTTATGCTACCAAATATGGCTTTAAGCACTATTCGCCAGAGCATGTTGCAGCATAAAAATTTCTTAACCAATGACAACATATAGTAAAGCTCTTGAAGAAGTCTGGGCTACCCGCAAAAAAATTGGGAAAGTGGAGCGGATCAACTCCTTGCTATTATGGTTATTATTTTCTTCCACCTTTTTCCACCTTTTTTTTGCAAACCCCTGCAAAAACCGGCCATATTGACAAGCACAAGAACAGAAGATAACTCGTTTGTTTACAATAACATGCAATACTTTGCAATAAGTTGACAAACCAATAGGCCGCTACTCTTAATCAGCGGGCCGTAGGTTCAAATCCTACTATACCCACCAAAATAAAAGCCTCTTAATTCAATTTTGGATTAGGAGGCTTTTTATCTCATAGTAATCAGACTATCTGTCTTTCGGCAGTAAGGGCTGCCCACTTTCTTAATTTTTTAAATCTTCTTTCATGTTCACTGAAATTCCAGTTTTGGTTATAACAGGGTTTTCCCTGTGACTCCTTATCAGAAGATCTAAGTTCAGCTATTGCTGAGATCTCGCTTAAGATGGCTCCAAGCAGAACAAGCAGGAATGTCTGAGTTAAGATAGTGATGCCGTCGGAATCATTTTGGCCATTGAATATCGAACCGATCAAAAATAAACCTGCGAAAACATAGCAGAGTCTGCTGCTGTGGGTGAAAAGGGTCTTGGCTTTTAGAACAAGTGTTCTCATTGGAAATCCTCCTTTAAATTTGTCTCTTCAATTAATATACATATTTTACTGAACATATGTTCAGTAAAATCTTTTGCACCCACAATTTTCCTGTTTATGTATTAGACCGGTATCGGTTAGCTATATTCTTGTGAATAAATTTTAAGCATAAAGGAAGAAGGATGAACAAAGTATTTGTCGTTGTTATGTCGCTTATCTCAATTACCCTCATATATCGTTGCACTTTTGG
>JAEUSG010000088.1 GCA_016788315.1 Fibrobacterota bacterium
ACTGAAAAGCTCGAAAAAGCGCTGCAGGAATTTGTTAATAATGGCGGAACAATAGTTTGTGAATCAGAGTGTGGTGCATTTACACCTCAGGGATTTTACAGATATCCAGAAGACCGTTTTACTGTGAAACTTACTGGTGCAGCTGAAGTCGGAAGAAGAACAATTGACAAATCAATCAGTGTAAAAAATGGTAAGAGTAATTTTACTCTGGAACCTTATCAGTGGCTCACTCCTCTAAAAGGTGGTAAACCTACAGTATTTGCCTCTCATAAAGATGGTGCATTAACTGCAGAATACACTTCAGGCAAAGGACGTGTTATTTTCACAGGTTCATATTTTGCAGAACCTTACTTAGAGAGATGGAATTCAGGCTTTGAGGAACTTGTTTCTCTCTGTTGCAGTCGTGCACACATTTCTCCATCAGTTTTTCCAATTTCACCGAAAAAAACCGCTAAAAGTTTTCTTTATATAAAAACAGGTGTAGCGAATGGTAGGAAAGTGATCTTTCTGTTCTTTCCTGAAGGCTCCAAAAAAGGAACTATCTCTGTTAACTCAACCTTCATTAAATCGGGGAAGGTCTCTGAAATAATTAGCGGCAAAAAAATATCGGGAATTAAGAAAGGGAAAGATTTTGCTTTCACTGTTGAGTCGTCCGATCTTCGAACAGCAATACTTATTGAGGAGTAAGATATGAAAAATGCGATGAAATCAGTGCTTACAGGAAAAGGTTTTGATAATAAAGTCCCTATATGGGATCTGGAATTTCATCCTTGGCAGAAATTTACAAACAAGCCATTTAAAGTAGGAGTAGAATTTCAAAAATTGAGTGAGAAGGAAAAAGAGATCCAGATAGGGGTAAATGCTGAAGTATTCGCAGAAGTATCTCAAAAACTGAATTTTTCAGCAGTTACTGTTCCCGGCGGATATTGGGAAACAGCTCCTGGAGATCCAGCCTTTTACTGGCTTCCGAAGGAATACAGATGGAAACAGACAAAGCTTGTAAGAGAGATGCTCTCTCATGACATTATGACAGTTGCCATAACAGGAGGAGTTATGGCTATACCCGGAGCCTCTGAATATGTTGAATTCTCATATAAGTTATTCGATGCTCCTGAAGAGGTTGACGCAATAGCTCGTAAGAGGCTAAACGGCGGATTGGAACTTATGGAAAAGGCGAAAGAGACTGGTGCCGACATTGTGGTTACCGCCTCTGATATTGCCGACAGCAAGGGTCCATTTTTCAACATGGAGCAGATGGAACGTTTCGTATTACCATACCTATGTGAATGGGTTGATACTGTTCACAAACATGACCTAATGTCAACTATACACACAGATGGTCAAATAACACCACTTATTGAAAAGATCTGCGATACAGGAGTACAGGGGATTCAGGCTATCGATACAGTAGCTGGCATGAAGATGGCGGAGGCTCTTAAAATTGCTGATGGCCGTTCTGCACTTTGTGGCAATGTTGACTGCGGTAATCTTGTTGCCGGTACGCCTGAAACAGTTTACGCCGAAACCACTCTCCTTCTGAAAAGCTGCGCACCATTCAAACGATGGGTTCTAGGCGCCTCCAATGCCGTCCAATTCGAAGCACCAAAAGAAAACTATGAAGCAATGATCTCTGCAAGAAATGATTTCTATCTTATGCATGTTTCTTGCTAGTCTCGGCGGGCACATAGGCCCGCCGCTCCTGAGTTTCGGGAGCAGGGCGCCTGCGTGCGCCCTGTAAATCCCAAAATTTAATTCTTTTTTGCAAGATAGTGATTCTGCAAACTATATTACCTTAATGATTAAGACCTCTTCTGAATGGACAATTGACGACTATCGCGGGGCGCTGTTTACACGCCTCTTTAATTTTTATAGAAATGATTACAAGGTTGAACCGGGGATTTACAGCCTTAACGATCCAACACCGGAATCTCCCGTTATTGTAACAGCAAACTATGCTCTTACATTCAATCATGTTCGGCGTGCTCTTAAGGACAGACCTGCATGGATGTTGGTTCTTGACACAAAAGGGATCAATGTCTGGTGTGCGGCTGGAAAAGGGACTTTCGGTACCAACGAGCTGTTAAAACAGATCCTGATGACAAACCTGCATGATATTGTTTCTCACAGAGATCTCATTCTGCCCCAACTTGGCGCATCAAATATGAAAGCTCATGAGGTTCAGAAAAAGAGCGGTTTTCGTGTTCACTATGGCCCGGTTAGGGCCACTGACATTCCTGCATATCTCGATTCCGGCATGAAAGCTGACAATTCGATGCGCAGAGTTGAATTTACATTTATCGACCGATTTGTTCTAACACCGATGGAAATAACACTGACAGCTAAAAGTGTCCTTATTTTTGCTGCTATCATTTTTCTACTTTCTGGAATCAGCACAACAATTTTCAGCCTGGACAACGCAATTACTGTCAGCATGCCATTTCTTGTTTCTGCATTTACCGCTTGGATTTCAGGAGCAGTACTCTCTCCTCTTTTGCTGCCAATTCTCCCATTCCGCTCATTCGCATTAAAGGGGGCAGCAACAGGCATTCTCACAATGTTTATTCCTCTCTCATTACTTTGCTGCGAAAACAGCTCCATCTTCGAAACACTATTTACAGTAATATCAGTACCAGCCTTTTCTTCGTGGCTCTTTCTCAATTTTACAGGCGCATCTACATTTACAAATCCTTCAGGGGTTCGTAAAGAAATGAAAGCATCAATTCCAATTTATCTCACATCAGCTGTTATTCTTGCAGCGCTTATCATTATTACACTTATAAAGAAGTGGGACGCATAATTTATGGTTTACATGAAAAATGTCTCGACCTTAAAACTTGATAAGGATCTATGTACCGGATGCGGTCGCTGCACGGAAGTTTGTCCACGGGAAGTTTTTACGATAGAAAATCGCAAGGCTTCAATCACTAATCTGGACAACTGCCTAGAATGCGGTGCATGTATGAATAACTGTGCATTCAAGGCATTGAATGTAAAAAGCGGTGTAGGTTGTGCAGCCGCCATGGTCAAAGGGCTCCTGAAGTATGGAGACATGGACAAAGGGACATGCGGCTGCGAAAATGGTGGATGCTGCTGATAAAAACTGCTTCAGAGATGCGTATCTAAGTGTAACATAACGATTCAATTATATAACTAGCCGACGAACATCGATTCTCTATCTTATTTGTTTTCAATTAATTACACATTGGCGCACATTTAGCTTTGCTAAATCGTTTCAGTCGACATACAGGGGGATACAATTAGCAAATTAGTTTACGCTGTTCTTTTATTGTCAGCATTACTCCAAGCACAACCCGGTAATGACTTCATTTTTCCTCCAGCTAAAGTGGCTAAAAACAAGATCGAATTTGACTCCAGCGGTTTCCAAATAAATGGCCAACGAATATTCATTAATTCAGCAAGCATAGAATCCCCGCGTTCCAAGGGAATTATGGAAAGATCGTTTATTACGCCTGTAACGATGCGGTTTCAATTGTTATTTATGACGAAGAAGGTAATCAGCCCCAAAATATAAAATACTAGAGAACGATGAGATTTCTTCCAGAATAAAATACACTGTTTCAATAGTGAAATAAATTCTAACGACAGGAGATAATTTTTATGATTATTCTAATTTCATTTTTAGCAATGACTGGGTTTGTAGCACTCGGAACCTGGTTGATCACAAGGCATGATGACCATAAAAGCTCGGATGGTTTTTTCCTTGCAGGCCGTTCTTTAACGTTTCCTGTCATTGCAGGGTCTCTCCTTTTGACAAACCTTTCAACTGAACAGATGGTGGGGCTAAACGGATCAGCATTCATGTATGGATTATCCGTTATGGCATGGGAGGTCGTTGCAGTTATTGCACTTGTTGCAATGGCAATTTACTTTCTGCCTCGCCTATTAAAAAGCGGTGTAACAACAATCCCTCAGTTTATGCAAATCCGCTTTGATCATACTACACAGTCAATCACTAATTTCATTTTCCTTTTTGCTTATGCTGCCATTCTTTTACCAATAATCCTATATACAGGTGCAACTGGATTAATAGGTATTATGGATATTCAGGGAATGGTTGGAATGACTTCACAGAAAGCTACTATCTGGCTGATTGTCTTGGTTGTTGGCATTATCGGTTCCATATATGCATTATGGGGCGGTTTGCGTACTGTAGCAGTTTCTGACACCCTGAATGGTATTGGATTATTAACCGGTGGGTTCATGATCACATATTTTGGCCTTCAGGCTGTTTCGGGTGGAAAAGGTTGGTTAGAGGGATGGGCCATTTTAAAAGATGCAATCCCGGAGAAACTAAATTCTGTTGGCGGTTTTGAGAGTTCTGTTCCTTTTGGAACCATTTTTACCGGTGTTATGCTTCTCAATTTATTTTACTGGACTACAAATCAACAGATTATACAGAGAACACTTGGAGCCAAAAGTCTTGTGGAAGGGCAGAAAGGTGTGTTCCTCACAGGTGCACTCAAACTTCTTGGACCTATGTATCTTGTGCTTCCTGGATTAATGGCCTTTTATCTTTTCTCCAATATTGGCATTAAACCGGATCATGCATATGGAATGCTTGTCAATAAGGTTTTACCTCCTTACCTAACAGGTTTCTTTGCCGCAGTCATGATGGGAGCAATCTTAAGTTCATACAATTCAGCACTGAACAGCACATGTACACTGTTCAGCCTTGGATTTTATAAAGATTATATAAATAGAAATGCTACCGAAGAACAGATTGTAAAAAGTGGCAAGTGGTTCGGTCTTTTCATGGCAATAGTTTCTATGTCTATTGCTCCTTTACTTATGGGGCAGGAAAGCATCTATGGTTATCTGCAAAAGATGAATGGCATTTACTTCATACCGATATTTGCAGTATTTCTCATGGGTTTGCTCAACAAAAAGACTCCTCCACTCGCAGCAAAGGTAGGTTTAATTGCAGGTTTAATAATTATTTCCGGCGGTTATTTTATACCACCAGTTGCAGCATTGATTTCAGGCATAAACGAATTTCACTTTCTAGGTATAGCATTTTTACTGTTGTTGCTGATTATGGGTATTATTACTGTCATCAAACCTCTCTCTGTACAATGGATACAGCAGGACTCTAAAGCTGTAGATTTACAACCATGGAAATATGCAAAACACATATCTATTTTGCTGGTAATTCTAGTGCTGCTTATTTATTGGTTATTTGCCGATTTTAAGGTTCTGAAATAACCAGGTTTTTAGCATGTTTACATCATTTATATGAGCGTAGAAAAGAAGCGAGTGCAGATTTTACATTGTTACAACTTAAAGTTGCACCGCTAACACAATCTACATTCAAAAGTTCATTAGCACTTTTGTTGTGCAGACTTTTAAGCCATCTTTTTGAACTCAATTTGGCGTTATAAGGGTCTGCAGAACCATTTATTAGCACATCGTCTATTCTACCCGATTTATCTATTAAAATCTTTACCAGAATCAGCGAGCTCTTAGTTTGTATCTCGATTTGATGATATGTAGAATCAGAGTCTGAATAGACTAAATTATCGAGAAAAACCAATAGCAAAGCAATTCTAAAAATCATAACCGGCACCCAGGTTGACATAGTTCATATTACGTTTGCTATCATTGTAATATTCTCTGCCAAAATCCGCCTTTATTACAATCTGACTGTGGGGTTTTAATGCAATACCTCCATCAATTCTATCGAACGCATCATCAGAACTCAATACTCCGCTAGTATTTAGTCTTGAATATCTGACAAATGGGGATAAAGAAATGGATGAGCCATTCCGTCCTTTAAGAACATCATATGCTGCTTCGACTAATAATCCCTGGGTATGCGTCAATTTACCTCCACGTGCAGCAAGTTTTTCGTAATGAATAGAGCCAAATTCAATCAGACTTGTTAATCCACCATAACGATACTCCGCATGTAATTCACCAATTACTGCCCTCTGATAGATATGTCTGACAGCAGAAGATGTATCATTATCAAGTACTGTTTCGTTAACAGCAATAGATGTTCCGACTTTAACACCTTTGAAGCCTGTATAATCTGTTCTGACAGTGGCCATCACATTATCAAGAGAGCTATTATAACCTTTTTGTCGCGCCTCCCTAATACCCTGTCCTTTGTCGCCGAATTTGCGATCATTCAATCCTTCACTTATAAATAGCTCGCACCTGAGATCACTGTCTAATAAATTTGTTCCCATTGCTATACCTGCTCCAAACCAGGTAGACGGAAGAATTAATCTGTGATATTCCGGTCGTTCCACTGAAGAAAATGTTGCTGGCTCATGCCGTTCATTCAATAAGCCCTGAGGCTGCAAGATGATTCCAAAACGGAGATCATGACTTCCACTAATCTGCCATCTTAGATATGCCTGTTCCAATATTAGATAACCTGAAGCTTTATTTCCTTCAACATAATTGTGCTCAATCTCAACCTCTGAAAAGAAGGACCATTTTTCAGTAAAATTTCTATTTACAGTTAATACAAATCGGTGGAAATCAAATTTAGGTGCCCTAATTTTACCGGTATCAGGCACAAAACCATTAAGATGTATTTCGCCATATCCACCTATTGTTGTTTTAGCTGTATTCTCTGCACTCAGACACATACTCAACATTGCTACGGCAATAACTGTTTTTACAAACCTTCCCATACATATCCTCCTTAATTATGATAATCATTATCATGTAATAGTTAAAAAAAGGGGACTAGCTCCCACACTTTTTACATGTTCCGTATATTTCCATTCTATGATTCGTAATTTTGAAACCATGCTTCTTTGCAAGCATAATCTGCAAATTCTCAATTTCAGGATCGATGACCTCTTTTATCACTCCGCATTTTACACAAACAAGATGGTCATGATGGTCGTGTCCGTAGTTATGTTCATAGCGGGCGATTCGACCATCAAAAACAACCTCACGTGCGAGACCACAATCACTTAGAAGTTTCAACGTGCGATAAACTGTAGCTATTCCAATATTCGGATGCTTCTTCTTGACAATATCATGCAGTTCTTCAGGAGTAATATGTTTCTCTGTTTCCAGGAATACGGTTACAACATCAAGTCTTTGCTTACCCTGCTTTAGACCTTTTTTCTTTAGATAACTATTAAGTATTTCAATCTCGCTCTGGAACAGCACAAGACTCCTTGATTATGATATTCGTTATCACAATATACCATAAAACAAAACCCGTGTCAATACTGGGTTCATTTCTTATTTGATATTGATTTTGAATCCGCAGTCTATTCTGGTTTTACCTTCTATTGTATATAGCGCATCTTCATAAACATCAACTTCCTGTTCTAGCAAATTGACAGCATTAAAATATATGTCAATTTTTTTTGCCACGGTTAAACTTAAACCAGCAGACAGATTCTGAAAATCTTCCAAAGCAAGACCACTTGGTGATTTTCTTTCAAATGCCGCGTTTAACCCAAAATATGGTTTAAACTTTATTCCTTTAAGGTCATATTCACTCACTGCTTTCAAATATAAGTTGTGTCCAGGATACGCAAGGAAATCAGCCCCATCTGAATCACGATCTTCCTGCCATGTTGCACTTCCGCCAGCTTCCAAACTAACTATTTTTAATTTATAACTTACTAAAAGTTCAGCACTTTTTATTGTAAAGTTTCTAATGTTTTTCCTTACAATGACTGGAACCGTTCTAGTCTGATAAACAGTATCTCTGCCACCACTCACTAAAGCGATCATATCATCAAGCATATAAAGATATCCATTAGCTGCAATAGTTAAGTTTTTGATAGGCGTAACTTCTGCTCCTCCATTGACATTTGTTGAATATTCCGGTTTGAGCTCCGTATTGCCATATCTCCAAATACCACCTCCTGCCGGATGATAACGACTCTCTTTCAAATCCTGAATGCTTGGCGCACGAAAACCACGACCAACACCTGCCCGAAATCCAATCCATTCAAGCGGCCTATAAAGCGCGGATATCTTTGGAGATACAACAGGTCCGGTATTTTCACTACCATTTGCACTGTTATCCACATAGTCAAGTCTCGCAGCACCAAGAATCTTTAATGAAACCAATGGGGAAAATTCATCCTGTATAAAAACAGAGGAAAGTGTCTGTTCGTTTTTCTTTATACCATCTCTTTCAAAACTTTTCCATGCATACTCAAGACCGCCGGTGATAATGTTTTTAGAAATCCCTGAATATGTGATCCATGCAGATGGTGATGATATTACATTCTTTTCATTCGACAAATCAGCCCGCCACTGTGTGTAATATGCCATTGCAGCGATAGAGAGATTTTCACTAATGTTCAATTTCAGATTCAATGCAGGAGTGAATAACCATGAGTCATAGTTTCCTACACCTTTCATTTTCATATCGTTATCACCAACATAATGTAGCGATGCACCAACGCTCCCCTTGTTACCTATTTCATGTTCCAAGCGATCCATAATAATAACTCTTTTGTATCCAAGCTGTCCGGATCTGGAGTTTGCGGTTGTAATTGGAACACCGCTAGTTGTTTCGTAACCTGTATATATGCTATGAAATGTTTTATTTCCAATTTTGCCCGTTGCTGAAACATCAATAGAGGCTCGATCTTCAGTACCCATTCTACCGCCAACCACAATCTCAGGTGTACTGCTTCCTTTTTTTGTTATAACATTTATCACTCCTCCAATTGCATCACTTCCGTATATTGCACTGCTTGCGTCTTTTACGACTTCAATGCGTTCGATATTGGCTGCAGGCACGAGATTGAGATCTGTTCCAGTATGAAAATGTGCAGACAATAGCCGTTTGCCATCAACAAGAACGATATTATGAAAACTTGGTGTCCCATTCATTGATACTGTTTGTTTACCTGGTGAGCCTACGCCGGTACCAGCTGCTAAATCAAGGCCTGGAACAAATCTGAAAACGTCGGAAACAGTTTGTGCATTCATTTCCTCTATTTTTTCTTTGTCAACCACATATGCTATACCTGGATTATTTTTAAGAAGAGCTTCCCGTCTGGTTGCAGTGACAATTATTGTGTAATCTTCTGATGAATCAGCAGCAGCAGTACTAACAGTATCATCAACAATCTGAGCAGAAATTATAGTCACAAACAATAATGCAATAGATGACAAACACCTGACAGCAAACATAATACCTCCGTGTTATAGAGCTTTAAGATTAAGTTACCGGAGATAATACGATCTGGTTATGTACTTAAGGACATTAATTTGACAAAAACCGTATCGGGGAATCTACAGAAAAAATTATCGGGGAAAACCCTGATACGACACATCGATGGCATACTTACTCAGTTCAGAGGCGCTTTCAAGTCCAAGCTTCTGCTTCATATTGGCCTGATATGTTTCAACAGTTTTTGCACTAATTCCGAGCTCAGTTGCAATTTCCTGAACACGAAGCCCTTTACCAAAGAGGCGAAAAACTTCAAGTTCACGATCACTTAGCTTCTCAATGCCGCTCTTACCACCTTTGCCGGGCATAATTGCTTTTAGTACACGCTGCGACATGGATGCGCTGATATAAACATCTCCATTAATTACAGCTTTGATTGCTGCAATGACGGTATCAGGCGCCTCCTGCTTCATAACGTATCCATTTGCACCCGCCTTAAGCGCTCTCTCGGCATAAACTGCCTCGTCGTGCATGGAGATAACAAGTATCGGATTCTTAAAACCGTTGCCTCGTATCCACTTAATCAATTCAATTCCACCCATCCCCTTGAGTGAAAGATCTATACAGGCAATATCCGGCTGCAGTTCCATTATCAACCTGAACGCCTCGTTCGCCTCTTCAGCCTCTGCAACGACCTCAAATTCACCGGTTTGTGTGATTATCTGTTTCAGGCCATGCCGGACAATGGGGTGATCATCAACCAGGATAATTGTTTTCATCTATGTAATCTCGGTTTTGGAAACTGAAATTTCAAGGATAAAATATAGCAACTAAATCTTTACCTCTATAATAGTACCGCCGTCAGCTGCATGATTAGTCGTAATAATACCGCCAGCAATACTAGCTCTGTACTTCATTATCTTCATCCCCATACCTTCATTTGCAGACACATGGCGATCTGCAGCAGTTCCATTGTCTTCAATGGAGAGAAGGATTACATTGTTCAAATTTAGATTCACCTTTACCTGCGTTGCCTGTCCATGTCGTATTGCATTGTTTACAGCTTCCTGAGCAATTCGAAAGAGATGTGTTGATATCATGTGGTCGATATTGTCAGTTGTTCCTGATAATAAGAAAGTACATTCAACCTTATGTATTTCAGAAACACGGAAACAATATTCCGTGAGAGCATGAATGAGCCCTCTTTCTGTAATCTCAACCGGATAAAGATTTTTTGCCATCCCTCTTGCTTTATTTGTAGCGATTTTTGCTATCTCGCCGATCTTGGTCATAGCCGTCTTCTGAGCGACCATTGAGGGATCAAGACCATTTTCAGCAGCTTTTGCCATTAGCTGTATACCGGTAATTTCCTGACACAAATCATCGTGAATATCGCGTCCAATTCGCTCCTGCTCATCAGTACTAATTCGAACTATTTCGCTATAAGCCTTTTCAAGTTTTCGAGATCTTTCATATTCAAAAAGGCGTAGAATGCGAACAATAAAAATTGACAGACCTATGGCACATGCAGCACGAAACACCTGAACAGGCAAACCGGTCATATCCTTAAAAGTAGTCGTATTAATAATGTCTGCCGGGAAAAATGTACCCTCTTTTACAATTAACCCCGCAAGAATAGCATAACACCAAAAGAGGACAGCACAGCTTTTAAACCAAATAGGAAGCAAATCTTTTTTAAAATCCTGAATTTCGTCGGCATCTTTGTAAAGCCAAATACCTATACCTGACAATATGGCTCCGGGAAATGCCGCAAAATAGCGCGCCGTATAATCGGTTCGTAAAAACCAGATTGCATCAAAATTACGGGCAATACCATAAACAAATAATCCTGTCATCATAAATATGTGCGCAAAAAGAATTGCGTAATATATGGCTTTAACTTTTGGATAAAGTGATTTTAGTAAAGAAAGGCCAAAAAGAAAGAGAAACACGTACGATATCTTACCTATAAAAAATCTAACAATTCCAATTACTTTATAAGCCTGTTGTCCCCAGTAGTCCAGTCCGAGCAGAAGGAACATATCCATCCATTCGTTAACACTATGCAACAGACCGAAAAGACCGAGAAGCACTATATATCGACTTAGCCTGAAATCACTTCCCTTTCTCGATTGCATGAATATCGCAAACCCCAAAAGGAAGAATGCGAGTCCATACAGGAAAAAGACAGGTATCAAGTCTTAGCTCTTAAAAATTGGGCTTTTCAGGGAGCGCTGATTCGAGCTCTTTCTTAAGCCCTTCTGCATACGACCCCTTAAAAGTGCCATTAAAGAATTTGTCGAGAGCTTCATCATTGAGTCTCTTCCAGGACATCTCCTCCTTACCTGGTACGATAGGGTAAAAGAGCGTTCCGGCATCATTAGCCGCCTTCATGTCTCCCATCGCATCACCAAGCATAAGGATCTTATCTGCAGGATATTTACCGACGGCAGCGAACTTCAGGTGTTCTGTTTTTGTTCCGTGCTCCTGACCTGCAATCATTCTTACATATTTATCGATACCATGTTCTGCCCACTCCCTCGCTAGCGCTTCAAGAGGAGTCTGCGAAACAACTACAATATCGGCCTTTGCAGAAGCCTTGGTAAGTGACTCGTTTACAAATGGAAACGGAGGAACATTTGACACCATCTCTTCAACCCGCCTGTTAACCTCTTCGCTCCACTCCAGAACGTTTCTGAATTCTGCATCACCGGTTTCGTCTACGATCTTCTTTAAAGCGGGATTGCCGAGTTTGGTCTCCTCTTTCATCCATTTTCTGATTTTGTTCAGTTCAGGCACAGGATAATTACGCTGCTTAACCTCTTTGCGGTTACGCAGGATATCAAGAACACTTATAAGTGCAGGAAAACGGTTAAGACCTCGCTCACGCGAGTAAAGATTTACAAATTCAGCAACTTCACGTGCATATTTACTCACACCCTGCAATTTAAAATTACGGATAGTTGCAGGGGTAAAACACTCTTTATGTTTTATTTCCATGGAATCGAAGGCACATCCATCAGAATCGATGCCGATGAAGAATTCTTTGTTTGGCTTTAGATCAATCAGTTCTTGTTGAGGATTAGACATGGATATTTTTCTCGCTTTGTTTATGTAATTAGTATCAATTATTTCAATATCTTCAGTTCAAATTTAGCATAATTGTTGACAATCTTTGAGTCAGCAGTCAAAAAGTAAAAATCATTCTTTATTGCCTGCCACACAAGCATTCTATCAAAAGGATCTTTATGTTCTGCAATAACCGGCAGATTGCTAAAACTTATTGATTCGTCAGGGGTCAGATTAATAAAACCAATATTTGACTTTAAGGCAGTACGATATATTTCACTGACCGTATGCCCCTTTAAATCTATCTTTCCAAGTGCCGCTTTGAGAGAAATTTCCCAGAAGTTAACGGCACTCGCAAAAACTTCAGTATCATCCGCTTCAAGAATCTCCCTGATGCTATGAGGGATACATTTTTCATTGTTAAGTATCCATATTAGATAATGGGTGTCTATAAGTATCTTCACTTCAAACCCAAAAACTCGTCGTTTGAAATAGAAAAATCATCGGACATCACAATTTTTCTGTCTGCCATCAGGCCAAACTTCAGCTTATTTTTCTTTTTGTAATGTGAATATGGCAGTATTACTGCAATCTTTTCATGCCTTCTCCCAAATTCTACAGTGTACTGTTCTCCAGTCTTTATATTCTGGATAACTTCAGAAAAATTTGTTTTAATATCACTTACAGATAATGTTTTCATAGAGTGATTATACTCAAATGGATAAAAGAAGTCAAGTTGTCTGGTTGGGCTCTTTTTCAGCCAACCATATCAAGAAGTTCGCCAATCATCTGGTTCTGGATTTTGAAGACTTTGCCGTTGGCGCCATAGACATTTCTATTCTGAATCATCTCGCCGGCCTCTTTGGCAAAATCAGTATTTGAATTCCCACCATTATTCGGTGTTTTTCTGATAGCGGCAACACGTGTGCCGCCGGTCGAAATGTCTGTCTGAATAACATCGCTTTGAGAAAAGCCATCTGTATTGATGTTAGCCACATTGTTAGCGGTAACGTCATGACGTATCCCGGTTGTGTACAGTGCTGAAGATGATATTGAGAATGAGGTATCCATATACATTAACTTATATTCTTTTTTATGGATGGTCAATTAGTTTATTCAACCGGCCAAGGCCGAATACGCAGCGAAGAAAATAAGCCGGTTGCCCCTGCACCTTCAGGAAACGGGGTTAGGGTATCCCGTGAAACTAAAGGTCGTAAGGGTAAAGGGGTGACTATTGTTACCGGCCTCAGCATGAACTTCAATGATATCAATGACTTAGCTCGTTTTTTAAAGCAACGCTGTGCCTCCGGCGGAACTGTAAATGAAGGAATTATTGAAATTCAAGGCGACCACAGGGATACAATCTTAAAACTGCTCAACGACAAGGGAATCAATGCTAAAAAATCAGGTGGCTGACATATCGTTCGAAAGACATCTTTTTGAGCTTCTCGCTGAAAAATACCCAAAGCTGCGCTCTTTCGAACTTCTTGAAACTCTCGGACAACTGCCATATGAAGAGGAGCTGCAATACAAAAGAGCAGCAATGAAAGCCTTCTGCGCTACCAATCGAGTGCAGCCGGCACCGACCACAATAATGCCTTCGATTAAACCGAGGAACTACAGGACTACAACGAAACGAAAAGTAATCAATGAGCGCGGAACATTCCGTCTCCTCTTTTCTGAGGATGGAAAAGCGTCCCCATATGGAAACACAAATCCATCCGTGCTTGAACCGTGGGAGCACACTGAACTTTACAGAGGGCTTGCAGTGGAACTCAACCACCCCAGATACAAGGCTCTTGGCAAAGCTCTTAACTTTATCATAATCCGCGGCGACTACGAAAAACGTGTGCTCGTATTCAACATTTCAGAGATGAGCGGCCCTATTGTTAAGCAGCTGAAAGTAATTACTGAAACAGCCGTTACCAAACTGGATAAGGGAATCGTCTCCTGTCACTCTTTCCACGATCCGGAACGCTCACGTTTTTATTTCGACAGCAGTAATGAAGATGTAAAACTCAGACTCAAAACGCTTTTCGGCCCATCTAAAATTGATCTAACCTTCAATGATGTCAAATTCAAGGTTGTCCCCTCTGTATTCTCACAGATAAACGGGTCGATGGTCACCAATATGATTTCACGTGTTAAGTATCTTCTTTCACCTGATCCCGGCTGCCACCTTGTTGACCTCTACTGCGGGTATGGCCTCTTTTCACACGCTCTGGCACCGCTATTTGCACACGTAATCGGAATTGAATCAAATCAGGAAAGTGCACGCGCCGCCATAGAGAACGGCAAATTAAACAGAACTGCTGAAAAGATCCGTATTTACGTAGCAAGAATATCAAAAGGAACAGTTAACAACTGTTTGGCACGTGTCACCTGCCATCCGGAATATTTTTTATGCGACCCACCCCGCCAGGGTATGGATCATATCGCGATCGCTGAAGTATGCGCACGTCAGCCAGAAAAAATAGTTCTGGCCTGCTGCGGCACCGACGCCATTCCAGATCAGGTGAACAGCTTTAAACGCGGCGGGTACTATCTACAGCACGCCGAATGCCTTGACATGTTTCCCGGTACACCGCACCTTGAAACACTACTTGTTTTTACGCAGTGATATGCAGTTTGACAATCAATAAACAACCGGAGCGATTTCAGTGCCGGTGTAGTAGTATTTGATAATCTTTTCGGCG
Organism: Fibrobacterota bacterium; assembly: GCA_016788315.1. Classification (GTDB taxonomy): domain Bacteria; phylum Fibrobacterota; class OXYB2-FULL-49-7; order OXYB2-FULL-49-7; family JAEUSG01; genus JAEUSG01. The sequence goes on from JAEUSG010000088.1 coordinate 14,893, forward strand.
CTGTATCCGGCTTTTGCCATATTCAATGCGCCAATCTGTGAAAGGCCGATTCCGTGACCGAATCCGCCACCTTTTGCAGTAATGGATTCAATGGTTGAACCGTGCCGTT
>JAEUSG010000090.1 GCA_016788315.1 Fibrobacterota bacterium
GCTTCCATGAAGAGAAGTGAAGCGGTCGTAAAGACGATCCATGAGTCTTGCTTTTGTCGGAATAAATCCTTTTTCTTCATTAAGCCAAATTATGATGTGAAATTCTGCAGATTCTGAAGAAACGGCATTGGCCGGCTTAACTTTACCTGTGAGAACTACATTGTATGTTCCATCCTGAACGTAACCGATATCAACAATCTGATATCCCGGAAGAAGAATTCCTTCAGAACGGGTTTGAACCTGATCAAATGTTGTCTGAAAATTTTCGACGGTGGTTTTAGACTCTATTGTAACACCGGCTTTTTCGCATGCTTGACGGCGTGCATCCAGTATGGCTTCCTGCCGGTCCTTCTGTGCGCCGTCATTCTTCGAGTCACTTATTCCCTTAACGGATATGTCAATTGCACCATCTTGAGCCAGACAGTTTATTGCAATTAAAAGAATGAGAAGTAATGTCATATAATAAACCGTCCCCCCTTTTTTGCTTTGAACAAAGGGGGGCAAGGGGGGTTAAAACCTAGCCGAAACTGCGAACCTCTGTGAACCGGAAAGATCCCCGTATGCTTCACCATCCGTATGGAAGTATTCATAAGAGTAATCAGCGGAGAGTCGCTGCTTTCCCTTACTTAGGGGAGCATCAATACCAAATCCTGCATGATAACGTCTGTTAGATTCCATAGAGAAATTCTGAGACATTCCAATGCGCAGAGCAAGGACTTCCATAAGTCTCTTTTCAATCCCAAGTCGTACATGGTCTTCTACATCTGCAAAGAGACTCTTGTGACCGTCAAGAACAAGGTTGACAGTATTCATCAGTCTATAGTGACCGCCAATGATGAGAGCCTGAGGAATTCCTTCGGTATATGAACTGCCAAGTGTCGTATTTGTGTAACTTATGCGGCTGTAAATATCCTTTAAGAGAATACCGGCAGTAATCCGGTCGGAGAGTTGAATTTGTGCACCTAGATCAAATGCGAAACCAAATCCTGTCCCTTCAACTGCATTTTCCTGGAATGAATAAACAGAGCCTGTTGCTTTTGCTGCTGAAAACATAAGAAACTTCGCGTTAATACCGATCGAGAATGGGCGTCTCTTACCATCTGGATCGTCGAATAGTTTAGCCGCGCCGATAATTACTTTGGTTTCGCTGCTGCCGTATGAAGCGGGAGAAGCTTGAAGTGCAATCCCCTGTGATATTGTTCCTGTTACAGGTCCGGCATAGGCGGCATAAAAGTAAGGAACGGATTCATCACCGGAGTTAAACTGTAAATAACCTGCTGATGCAATACGAGAATTCAAACGAGTGAGTCCGGCAGGATTATACGCAAGAGCGTTTCCATCATCAGACAAAGCTATAAATGCTCCACCCATCCCATGAGGTCTTGCATTCATCATTAGGTCGCCAAATGCACCGCGCTGATTAGCCAGTGCTGCTGAACCTGTTACGGTTTCGAGAGTGCCCTTTTCGCCAGTTGGAGAAAGTATACCCTGTGAAGCAGCATATGAGAGCGCACCTGCAACAGCGACGATACCGACAACACCCCACTCAATGTGCCGTTTGATCTCTTTACCTCTGTAAGGTTTTACAGTAAGACCATTCTCCGGTTCCGGATGTCCAAAAAGTTTGGCAATAGCGGCATCGGCCAGCAGCTGCAGTGATTCTGCAGGACAGTCAGCGGCAATCGATGTTTTCTGATTGAAATCACGTGCTTCTAAGTCGAATGACTTCAGTTTGAGTGCCTTATAATTTCCGTCAATTTCAAATTCTCCGGTTATCACTTTACTTGCTGCAAGAGTCTGACCCATATCAAGAGCGCAGAATTCTGTTAGACATTCAGCAGGAACCTGTGTTCCAGCTGTTTTGGCCCTCTTTGCCATCTCATCTCCGCTGATTGCATGATATATCGGATAGGCAGTTAGAGCCTTACGGAGCATACGGGAGATATCGATAGCCTCAATGGCCTTTACTCCGTCGCCTGGAATAATATTAAGTACGGCAACACGTACCTTTTCGACATTTTTCGTTTGTACAGAATCCTGAGCAAAGAGTACCGCGGTTGTAAGGAGCAGTGTTATTAAAATTTTTGTTTTCATTGTTTTATTTCTCCCTCTTACTTAAATAATGTCACAGGGATTGTTCTATACTGCGTACTGGTTCCATCTGATGCGTGTATTCGTACCAGATATCTTCCATTTCTACACATACGTCCATTGTTGTTTGTTCCATCCCAGATGTAAACTCGCTTTAATGTACGTCTGCCGTAAAAACCTCCTTTTGAATTAAGAGAGTAGAGAGGTTCGAATCCAGTAGCTGTTTCTTCTCTTGAGAGCAGTTTGCTGTTGACAATGTTGCCTTCCATGTTAAGTATCTGCACCTCAGAGTAGCTCTGTGAGGATTGATCGGTATTGACAAAGTATTCAATACGAAGACCCTGCCAACGATTTCCAACTGAGTCTTTAGCCATCACTAGTGGTGAGAATGGATTTGGGCCAATCTTTAGCTCTCTTATACCGAATGTTTCAGATGGCGTCATGAGGGCGTATTCACCAGATACACCATTACCTGAAACAGGGCCGAATGAACGCATGCTAACTTTTATGTATGCGGCTCCATTAGGAATGGCGGTTGCCGCCAACTTCGCTATTTGTACTCTAAAAGTATTTAGATATCTGATTCTGCTTGTGTCTATGATATCCCATTGAATTTTCTGCTGATTCCAGACAACGGGAAATATCTCTTTTCCGCGGAATTTCTCTGGAATGCGTAATACCATAGAGAACGAGTCTGATGGCATGGCAGACGTTGAATTGCCTAAAGTTAATAGGTACGCAGATGTAACTATCTGCCCGCGTGAGGTAATAGCTTTTAAAACCGGCAGGTCAGATAAAGCTGTAGAAGCCATTACAAGATCTCGGCCTGTACCAGATGGATACACACCTTTGCCGAACCTTAATATGAGTCCTGCATCTGATTCTGATGCTGCATCATAAGCAAAAGAGGTATCAGCCGCTTTTATCTGATGTTTTATAGGGAGACTGTAGAATGCACGTTTACCGTAAGCCTCTGCGCGAACCTTGACTGTTCCTATAAAGTTCAGCGGCGCTGTAAATTCGCCGGTAATGGAGTCAATTCCTGTTCCGGATGGGAAAGTGTAATTAGCCCCCCATTTTCCTCTGACAGGGAAAAGTCTTCCGGAAGAGAGGTTCATACCCGCCATCAGGAATGAGGCCTTTTGTCCAGAACTTATTGATGTAACTGATGGTGTTATTACAATAAGATCAATATCCTGTTTTGCAATTTTATAAAATGTTTTTATCGTGGTATCTCTGCCGTTGAATGTTACTTTGCAGCTAATAGTATCAACAGCTGTTTCATCAATAGTGGAGTCTCCTGTTACTGTAGCCTTAAGAACGGATGTTTGGTTGCCGGTAAATGTCACTTTTCCAGCTTTATTTGCAGCAGTCCACTGTATTGCGGTCGGAGGGACCTCCTTGAATGCTCCATTCTGGCAGATGAGGGTGAACTCAGAAGTTGTTTTCCATGGAATTGAAGCTGGTGTTGCAGCATCCCATGCGGAAGGAAAGATCATCATATACTTGATTCCGCTTGAAGCGGGTACAAAGGTTGAGAATGGTGAAAGTCTGTTTGACCATTTTAAAGTATCTGTTCCATATCTCCCTTTTACATCAAAGTAATAAACCATGCTGCTGTTATCGTTTGTAGGGCGTACAAGGAATACCAGAGAATCTCCGCTCTTCCTTTTAAGAGCATCACTTTTCCAGGTATTGGACGACTGATCTCTGTAATAGATTTTTGCTGTGGCATCGAGTACATTTGCGGATGTGAAACTGCCACCCTTGATAATGAGCTTTAGTGTAACGCTGTCCCTTGATGTATCGGCATTTGCAGTTGTAATATGCTTGAACGGGTGAGGAAGTGATATTGTGGCTCCGGCTGTAAGAGCCTTGCCTAGTGAATCAATATCGAGAATCTTTTCGTTGGCAGAATGAGTTTTTGCAGTGTCATTGATAGTGGTTCCGAAAACATAGTTTCCCGCTCCTAAAGATGTAAGAGAGTCTCCGTAGGCGATACTTTGCGGAGAGGGTGATATCACTTTTACAGTCTGTGTATTGTCGGCAGCGATAGTGCTGTCGAGAAGGGAGAGAGCAAACTTAACTTTAAGAGTTCCTGGAAGAAGAGAATCTACAGGAACATATCGTGATGTTACAGCTTTAACACTTCCCGACAAAGTTGTATCAACAATAGTTCGGGAGACCGATTTGGAGGTGAAACCATTTTTTGAGAATGTCACATTCCATACACCGGGAATGAGAGCTGATATTGTATAATCACCCGTTGATTGCGATGTCTGAACAGTTTGCGTTATACCCGAAGAGTGCCTTGCTGTTACATCGACTGTGCTGTTGACTCCGGTGGTCTTTGCATAAACACGTCCAAGGATTCTTCCATATTCACGCAACCTGACATCCTGATTGGTTGTCTGATTTTCGACAATCACTACATTTGAAATTGAATCGGGAATCACTCCGTCAGCATTGCACCGCAGTTTGTAGGTGCCTGGAATGAGTGTCATAAGGAAGGTGTTGTCGCCTCTATTGCTTTCAACAGTTGCTGCAGTGTCACCGTCAGCATTTATTGCTGTTATTACAACACCCTGTCTGCCGTTTGTAACGTACTGACTTGTTGTTGCTGTTACAATGTGTGAAGTGACATATGCTGTACCTGCAAGGGAACCGGTTGACGAAGATAGATATGCATCATATACAACATTGGTAGTAAGTGTAATATCGGAGCGGGATGCTGTTGAAAAACCTTGGCGCTCAACTGTTACGGCATATCCTGTTCCCGGTTCAACAGAGAAAGAGTATGCGCCCACATCAGATGACCTTTGTTCGCCTACCACAATGCTGTTTCTGCGGAGAGTCACAACAGCATTAATGATGGGTGCATTGCTCGCCTGGTTTCTTACAGTACCGCTTATCAGATTCGTATAACGCGAAATATTCAAGGTTCCTGCATCCTGACTGGATCCATGGGAGAGAGAATATTGCAGTGGAGGGTTGGAACGTCTATAGCCAAGCTTAGAGGCGGTTACAAGATAATCGCCTGAATTAACACGCAGAGAAAAGCTTCCTGAAGCATCGGTATTTGCGCTTATCGTATCGCCAGTTGCGCTGACTGCTTCAACGAGAGCATCACCAACCGGGTTTCCGCTATCTGCAACCTTGCCGAATATTTGGGCTGGATATGGAGTGAGAACGAAGGTCAATGTTGTATCACTTTTGGATGATGATAGAGTTACATCTCTTGTTTCAGATTGATAGCCTTGAGGATTCATCACCACTCTGTAACTGCCGTATTGAACAGTTTTGCTTCCATATCCATTTTGATCTGTTGGAATGTCAATTGGCAAGCCGCCGCCAGACAGAGGAGTTATGGAAACATTCGCGAATTTTATTACAACAGAGTCCGTAGAGCCAACTCGCTCGTAAGATCTATATCTGATTATTGCTTTAGGAGCCGTATCATTGTAAAAGAAGGCTTTTTTATCGGACGCTATGCCAGCACCCGATGTATTTTCAACAAAGACCTTCCAGATATGAAGTACTGAATCTGCAAGAAAAGATTTTGCAGCAAGAGTAACAAAAGTATCAGTTGTGCTTCGTGTCCATACGGCAATTGCTGCATCAGATTTTGTTGTTGAATCGTACAACACGTTATAGAGATAGACACGATACAAGTTGGCATTAGCGTTATTTATCTTACCCCAGGAAAGCGTGATCTTGCCCGAGTCACTCGAACCTACTTTAAATGTGTCAACACGAACTAGTTTACCGGTAGAGTCAAAGAAACTGTTTAGGTTTCTGCTGTCTCCTCTCGTCTTCATTGTTGAAGTGTCCGGAGCCGTTAAATTGAACGTAGTATCTTGTATTTTGAAATCTGCCGGTATTGGAATGGCATTGACTGAAGTATATTCCTTCTGGTTTCCATAATTGTTGAGCACCAGCCATTGATATTTCGTACCTGTATCGGGGGATAATGGAGGCGGAGGGGGGAAGATACCGCTTGGATCAGGAGAACCATACTGGATTTCACCGCCGGGAACTATAGCCTGCCAGATAAAGCTTGCATTAGATAGACCACCGCCATCCAAATCGATATCTATTACCTGATCTGACAAGAGCAGATGATAATATGGGACGCCGGGAACCGTTGACCATTTGAATACCGGCTGCATGGAAGTTATTGTTCCCTTTGGCGTAAGGAGAGTTGCCGCCTCTTTAGTTTCAACTATCATCTGCGCTTCCTGTGATGTTCCCCCCTTGTTGCCCTTAATAATAAAGTAAAAACGGCCGGCAAGCATAGTTTTCTGGCCGTTGCCGTTCATTTGGTGGCGTGGAGTAATGTAAATAGATCTCTTTGTTAAGGAGAGAGAATCTGCTTTTGTATAACAGGCTCCGTCATCTGTGTGAATATTTTTTGGCCGGTTAGCCAGAGAATCAGCTTTACGATTAACGACAGTATCTTTATTTGCTCCCACCGGAATTGTGGATGAGTCTATTTTGAAGACAAAAGAGGCTTTTGAAGGATAGTTGGCAGGAATTCCGCCTCCGGTTTGTGTTCCGAAATAAACAGTAAAGGAATCATCCAGAACTAAGCCCGTTTTCATGAAATCAATACGCACCACAACAGAGGTATCAATTTTGGTGGGCGGTGTGATCCATGTGATAAGATATCCTGAAGCTTGTACAGCTGCGGCAGCAAAGAGGGCTGTAAGAACTGTTTTTCTCACTATGTTCATAATTTTCATATTCAATTTCTCCGTATTGTGCTGTTAATTAGAAGTAGTAAATGAAACCTGTTTTTAAAGCCGGAATAGGCAACAGGTCAAGTTCAAGCAGCACTCTTGCATTTGAAACGCCAAAATTGGTTGCCATATGAACAATAGGAATAGGAACACCACCCAGCTGTTCCAGACCTGCGCTGCTGGAGATCCAATTGTGAGTGTCATCCATATAGAAATCAAGCAGCATTGCACCTAAAGTAAACTTTGCATGCTCAAACACAAAATTCATTGTTGTTACATGCTGTATGTTGAATCCCAGATCAAAGTCGATTTCACCCGTATCATTTTTGTGGAATCCTGATATTGCACCGTCGCCATGCACTCCGCCATGAATAAATGTGTATGATAAAAAGAGGTGTTTTTTCCATGCTTCAAATGTGATTGTTTGTCCGGATGGGATGACAAATTCAGCAGGTGTTACAGTAGAGAGGGAATAACTGTCAGTTGCAGCATTTGTAAGATTAACTTCCAGTTCGTTGAAGTCGCTTAACAATTTTGAGATGTTTACTTCACCGGTATCTTTCGCTAGTTTGGTAACAACAAGTTTATCATTGTCTATACCGAATTGTTTCGGATGAGGATTAATGAAGAAGGGTACCTGCCAGTTCATTTTAAAGTGACCCTTTACATCTGTGGTTACTCCTATGCGTGATGTTACTGTAAAGCGCCACCATTTAAGACCGAAAGCAGGAGACCAGGCGGAACCCTTATAATGACCGGAAACCTGTCCATATACATCCTCTTCTGAATAATTAATGGGTAATTCTTTTTTGAGGAGTTCAGAGTTTATGGTAACGTTACCGAGGATGTTGATATTCGGCTGTCCATTTGCATTTGCTTCGAACAGATGATGATGGAGGTTGATTGCAAAAACCATATCCGGTCGCGGTTTATATGCATAACCGAAGGTCTGGGTGCGCCATCCCATTTCATAGCGTATGGGCAAGTTAACTGCGCCGGCAAGTTTCAGATTAGCTTTATCCGACGTAGTTTTACTAATTGAAAGTGTCGTATCAATGCTTACTGTGGAACCAAGATTCATGTTGAGATCAAAGTTGACATTTTCTGTTTGTGCATATGTAATCACACCTTTTAGCATTGGTATGTTAACTCTGAATGCGTAATTCAGCCTCTGTCGTGCACCGAATGTTGGTGTGAATCGTTCGTCTGAACCCTTAAGTTTATCGCTGAAATCGTATTTGTCCGTCGTCAAATCGAGAGGGATATTGAAAGAAAGATATCCTTCAGGATAATCGAATGAAACGTTTGTAGGATAGCGCAATAGATCGTAGGAAATACCTGCGTTGAGTACTGCCTGGGTCTGTTTTGAGTTGAGAGAGTAGTCTAAATCCTGTGCTGCCACTCCTCCAGCCATACCTGCTACTAACAGGGCTGTTGCTAACCATTTCATACTTTATACCTCCCCTTTATAACATTACTATTTCATACTTATATACTATTTATAGCGATTATGCATTGTCAGTGTCAAGCGGTTGAAAAGATCTGTTAAAAATTTGCTTGCCCTGCAAATGATATAGAGTAGTCCCAATTTTCACTGCTCTTTAAAGGGTCGTAATATACGGTGCCTTCAATGATTGTGAAAGTCTTACCGAAAACTAATACCCGCTGTCTGAATAGTGCCCCGGCAGTCCATTTCAGGTTGTTGATATTCAGACTGTTGTTATCAGTTATCGGTTTTAAAGTTGAAATAGATGCATCATAAAATGCTGCAAGAGAGAGAGCTTCTAAGTACAGGCCTAAAATATTTTTTCCAACATCCCACGTTAATGGTAGTCTGTATTCGAAGTTACCTGAAAAAAGCTGTGTGAAGCTACTATCATAATATATTGTGGTTCCTCGGGGCATAAGCGCGAGAGGTGTTGACATTGTAACATTATTCTGTCCATAAAACCCTATGCTTCTTATTCTTGCTGCAATCACCTGATTTGTGCGAGCCAGCTCTTTTGTAGCTTTAACATCCAGTGCAAGGAGGTTATAATTTTTTATACCGCCAATGGATGGGCGTGCGTTTTCGGTGGAAATTGCAGCGCTCCACGAGTTGAGCGGATAGAAATCTGCGTGAGTACTGCTGTTCTGCCAGCCCACTGAGTAACCTACAGTTCCATGAACAATATCTTCAGATGTAGTAGAGCTGTCATAAGTGTATTGATGCTTATATGAAATAAGGGTATCTTTGGAGTCTTCTTTTCCCAGAGTTGTGCGGAAAAAGAGAGCATGGTTCAGTCTAAGATCTGAAATGTTGTTTAAATATTTTATGGCAGAAAAGTTTACTCTTCTTAATGAAGTTAGTCTGGCGTGAAAAAGAGTATCTGACAGTTCATATACTGAGCTGTAATACCTATATGAAGCAGCATCGACAGTTATGTCAGGATCAAGCCAGTATGCTCCGTACCCTGCATTCCATCCGGCAGAATTACCTGCATTCAGTATAACTCCACCTTGAAGCGCGTGGCGTCCAACAGGATCATTCAGGTACAAATTCAGAGCAAGCGCTTTCTCATCAATATATGTAGGCATTAAAAGTACCGCTCTTTGAGCAGGAAAGCCATAATAACTTGAAACTGCTGACTTGCGGGTTGAATCCACCACTTTTGAAGCATCAAAGGCTCGCCCTTTCTTCCATTCTGAAGTTGTATCCCATATAACAGCTCTTACATCGCTGTTTATGTAAACTGAGTAGGCAGAAGTTTGAAACGGTTTGTCGCCACGCTTGAATGCGATAACAGAAATTGAGTCATCATCGCTGAATTCCGGCATAAATGCTCCGAGATCATCGGAAGCAACGGTACTGGTTGTGCCATCGGCCGCCCTGATTCGTACTTCAAAAGGGCCGTTTTCATTTGTCATGTACGCCATTTTGCCGTTTCGAAAAGAAGGATATCTGCAGTCAGCATTTTGAATGGTGATCTCTGTTCTGAAATCTGAACCATCCGGGTTAGTCGAAACTATAGGACGGCTGCCGTCTGTCATCATTGCCGAAAGGTAAAGACGGCCATCGTAGAATTTCAGGCTATATGCATTTATAATGGAGTCGGGCAGAACAATTACTTCTTTGTTCCCGTTAGACAAGGAAGCGGTGTAAAGAGAGGTGCGGCCCTTTCTTGTAATCAGAAAAGCAATTTTATCTGAACTGATAAATACGGGAGATTCACCCTCAATGTACGGCATTGATCTTCTCTTACCGTCCAAGTCTTTTCTCATTATACGATAGCGCAGTTGACCATCGCTGTTTCTTATCATTTTGCTATATAGAACAGAGCCGCCGTCAGGAGAAAGATCAAATACAGACTGGATATATGGTCCGTCAATTCTGACCAGACCGTATCCTGTTCTATAGGAGTAAATATTTTCTTCATAAACTGAATTTCTTTCTATGCCTGTAAAAACGGCGCCTCCTGTGATTCGTTTGAACGAGTACAGTTGTGAAACGTTTTCTGTTATCGTCCTGACAGAGGGTTCACGATTTTCTGAAATGAGATTATTAAGACCAAGAATATTGTATTCTTCAGATATTGCATTGCTCCATCTTACAAATAGCGTAGCTTCATTCATTCGGATTGTTCGCATAAGAGCGCTGTTTATGGTAGGAGAGAATACAGAAAGCCTGCCTAAGATTCGACCTCCGATATCCGGTCCGAACTGCTTTACCATGAAGCGGTATATGCTGTGACCCTGTTCATAGACAATACGGGAAGCGATAGGATCGAGACCTGTAAATCCGTGTGCTCTTTCTCTTCGCTTAAGGGCATTATTTGCCGCCGCTGCCCTCAATAGAAAATCCCTGTTTCGATCCCATTCTTCAGACTCATATTGAGCAATGCCCTCTATAAGCCATGTTGGTGTAAAGAGTAAATAGTAGATGGTACTATACAGACCAAAAGTTTTTCGAAGTTTCAGAAAGGTAATTTGATGCGCCAGTTCATGGACAGTAACCCGGTCTATCCATGCTATGTTTCCGGTGGTCATCGCTTGAAAGGGGGGCGCGAAAAGCTCTATCAACTGACCTACCGGAGATGAGAAACCATTACTGACATCATCAACATCAGACAGTACGATATTTATTACCGGAATATCATTTTCATTAACATGCAGATTACGGCAAAGACCGGGCAGAGCGGCTTCGGCAACAGTTGCAGCTCTTGAGGCCATTGAATCAAGCCCCTCTTGAAAGATTATCTTGAAATGGGGGGTTGTAAATTGCTTGAAATCAACAGACGGGTTGTTTCTTCCGTTCATAAAGCCGAAAACGATAGAAGGCAACAGAAAGAGGGAGAGAACGAAAGAGAAAAAAAAGCCCGGTTTGATCAATATATTTCCGGTTCAGGGGCTGAAGGTGCCGGTGCTACCTTTGCAGAAGAGCCGGTTGCTGCTGAGCCGCCTTTATCGATACGGTGTTTGAGTTCACTGGAGAATTTAAAAAGAGGAACAGTTCTTTCAAGCAGAGGAACCACTTCGCCGGTTTTTGGATTTCTTGCCGGACGTGGTTTTCTGACCTTAGTAAGGAATGTGCCGAACCCGCGGATTTCAATGGAGCTGTCTTTGATCAGGGTTTCGCCGATAACCGTAAGAAACTCTTCGACCGCAACCTTAACGTCAGACTGTGTAAGGCCGGTATTCTTTGAAATCTCAGTTATCAGATCCTGCTTTGTTACATTTGCCATAATAACTCCATATGGTTTTTACAAAAAACGAGTATACTGAGAAGATAATCAAGATGTTAGTTTAACGCAACTGATTTTATGTCAGTATGTTAGATGCATTAAACCCTGTATTTAAATTAGATTTTACCTGAAAGGAAATATCTTGAATCCGCGTACTTTTATCAGAAATCTTCTTTTGGGCTTTCTGCCTATTCTTGCGTACATAATTGCTGATGAAGTTTTTACCAGCCATTATGGAGAACACAACGGTACCAGATATGCACTGATCTTTGCAATCTCATTAGGTGTTGTACAGACAATTATTGTTTATGTTCGTGAAAAGCGAATTGACAAGATGGTTCTTTTTGATACTGCACTTCTCCTTGGTATGGGAGGAATCTCACTGCTATCCGGCAACGATCTTTTTTTCAAGCTAAAACCGGCTATTGCAGAACTACTGGTTGTTATACTGCTGTTTGTAGTCTCATTTTTCAATCCAAAGCTGCTTCTTTTTTTAATGGGCAGAATGAGTAAGGGAGTGGAATTAACAGATCTTCATTTCGCAGCAATGCAGAAGGCAGCAAGAGGACTGTTTGTTGTGATGGCGCTTCATACTGCGCTTGTTGTTTTTGCGGCTCTAAGCATGTCGAAAGGGGCGTGGGGCTTTATTTCCGGTCCGCTTTTTTATATCGTCTGCGGTATGTTTTTTCTGTTCACGGTTGTCAGCGGCCGATTAAGAAAAAACAAAAGTATTCCGGAAAGAAAATTTGTCTACGAACCCCGTCGGAGGATACGCAAATAGCCCTCTCATAGTTATAAAGCCATTAAGAAATCGTTCACATCTGCAGTAGTATTAAGCGCTATTGATAAATTGACTATATCCTCTTTGTCTATGACGTTGTTCCTTAAGGGCCTACCGGTCATAAACGGTATAAAATCCTTCGACATAACATGATCCAGCTTTACGCTGCGTTTGTCATTTATTTGTGACTTTTCCATAATGTGCCTCCTATTGCTATGAAACGATATGCTATAACCGTGCCATAGAAAAAGGGGCTTAAATAAGCTATAAAAAGGGTAGGCAGAAATAGTGAAACAAATAATCAGCGAGGTGCGTTCCAAATTGAAACATCAGATGCTTTTAAAGCGTTAAAATCAGGAAAGCACCTATCCAGAGCATCGTTGTCGCCATAGCCCCATCTTACAGCAATTCTTCTCATTCCAGCACGTTTTCCCGCTTCCATATCCAGGGGAGTATCGCCAACTACGACTACATTTGAAGGAGCTATTTTCCAAGCTTCAGCACATGCAAGGAACATGTCCGGTTCAGGTTTGCCTTTGGCAACAGTTTCCGGTCCGAGAACTGGATCGAATGGAGAATCTTTACCAAATAGATAATCAGTGAGTGTTAGCAGCTGTTTATGTGGCTTATTGCTGGCAATAGCTAGCTTCATTCCACGTTTGTTAAGTTCTGAAATTAGCTCTTTAATGCCGTCATACAGAACTGTCTGGAAGATGGTATCTTTTTTGTAAACCTCTTTGAATATTTTAAGCGCCTCTTCCTGAAAGCGCGGCGCGTTATCGCCAAGGAGCATGCGAAGATACTCATCACGCGTTGGCCCTATAGCACGGCGGACAGCATCATATGTTGGCGGAGTAAGTCCGAGCCTCGTGAATGTAATGGCCCAGCTTGCATGAATTCCCGGAAGAGAGTCGGCAAGAGTGCCATCGAAGTCGAAGATGTAGCCCTTAATCTCAGCGTCCACAGGCAGCCTTATCAATTGCAATAATTGTTTTTACCAGAGGTTCAAATTTTGATAGGTGCAGAGAATTTGCCGCGTCAGATTTTGCCTTTGGAGGATTAGGATGGATTTCCATAAAGAAGCCGTCAACTCCGGCTGCAGCAGCGGCGCGGGAGAGGAGGGGAACCAGGTGGCCGTCGCCGCCCGTTTTGCCTCCGCTTCCTGCCGGACGCTGAACAGAATGTGTTGCGTCGAAAATAAGCGGCAATCCGGTTTTACGCATCTCGTCAAAACCCTTCATATCAACAACAAGGTTGTGATAGCCGAATGTTGATCCGCGCTCGGTAATCATCAGACGGTTATTCTTTTTTGCTTTGAACTTTGTGGCGATATTGACAACCTCATCAGGAGCCATGAACTGCCCTTTTTTAACATTAACCGGAAGACCGGTTTCAGCGGCTGCAAAGAGAAGATCTGTCTGACGGCATAAGAAGGCTGGTATTTGAAGGATGTCAACTACTTCAGCAGCAGCTTCAACCTGTGAAGGGTCGTGAACATCTGTAAGAACGGGTAAGCCTGTAACTTTCTTTATCTTCTGCAGAATTCGAAGCCCTTCAAGAAGCCCGGGACCGCGGAAACTGTCGGCGGCACTTCGGTTGGCTTTGTCGAAACTTGCTTTAAAGATAACAGGGACTTTTGTTCTCTTTGAAACGTCTTTAAGGTGCTTTGCAATGGAGAGGCAGAGCTCTTCAGATTCTATTACGCATGGTCCGGCAATAAAAAAGAGAGGGGCGCCTTTTCCAGCTTTGATTTTGTCAGTAATTTTAATCATAATTGGAGATAAAATACACTAAAATTTTAAAGATGCGAAAAGAGTTTAATTATTGTACATTTAGGTATCAATTAACGGAGGTAATATGCGTTTTTCTGCTGTAATTTTGCTTTTGTCACTATTACTCATTTGCGCTGTTCAGTCGGCAGACTTGAATAACCTGCCAGCAAATACCTGGGTCAGAGTTGCTTCAGCTCCTGGTGACGGATTAGGACGCGATGTTCCTCCTGGTCGCGCTGCAAATTGGGTTTACGAACCGAACATAAAAAAATTTATCCGGTATGGCGGCTACACCCCGACATATACAAATGCAATGTATGCATTTGATCCGGCAACTCTCACATGGTCTATACTGAGAAATCATGATGAATCGTTTCCAACAGATCGTCCGGGAGGAGGATGCCAATGGGGGATGGGTTATGACTCTGTTATGAAAGCAGTTATTATATGCGGCGGTTACAGAAATGGCGGATGGAATCCAGCTCCGTATCAGATAGGTGATCGCGGTGTTTGGCTTTACTTTGCTGAAAGAGATTCTTTTGCCCGTGTTGGATCATATCTTGGTGTAAATGTAAACTACTCTTTCGATCCGATAAACCGTATTCTTGTCGCTTCACCGGCAGCTTCAGTTTGGGGTAATGCAAATAAAACTTCTGAGTTTGATGTTGTGACAAAAACCTGGACAGCAAGATCTACCGTTCCCTGTCCTCAAAACTATTACAGCGGTAACTTTACAGTTGCATATGACGGCAGTATAGGAAAAGTGCTTTCAATTCGCGATACAGCAACCTGGGCTTACGATGCCGCAGCACACGTATGGACAAAGCTTGCAGCAGGCGGACCAACTCCGGCTAGATCACTTTCTGCTGTTGCGTATGACAAAGCAAATAAAGTTGTAGTGCTGTTTGGCGGCTCAGATGGTCAATACTACACTTCACAGCAGAACGACACATGGATTTTCAATAGTGCAGATTCAACATGGAAAAAACTTTCTTGCCCAGGCATTCCAAAACTGGCAAGAGCACTTCTCTACCCAATCGGAATGGATTACGATCCTGTTCATGGCTGTATGTTGCTCTCAGATCCTGATCTCGGAGTTTGGGCATTCAGATACAGTCCATCATCAGCAATGGGCACAACAGTAGTTGATGCGGAATCACTGTATATTTGTAAATCATTGAAGAATCCTCCGGTGTCAGGTGCAAAGGATGTATTACTCACTTTCGCTCAGGGAGCAAACAGCCGTATAGACAATATTTCTGACAACACTGTTATGACCTTTACCAATACTGGTATGGATGGCGGTGAAATTATGTGGGATTACGATTGGAAACATGGTCTTGCCGTAACTTTCGGCGGCTGCGGTAACGCTGCAAGCCCTTATTGGGAACATTACGGAAATAATCTCAGCATGTTCAGTCCGACAGAGGAAAAAGTTTACATAAGACGAGTAGGTGAAACAGGCGGTGCAAATCGCCCTGCTACCGGCTGTACAAGATCAACTATATATGATTCGAAGCGTAATATCTGGTGGCTTTTCGGGGGCACATCAAGCGGTCCATATTGTTCACCTGAATCATCGCTCAGTGCAGTCTCTGTATGGACATACAATGTTGACAGAGATGTAATTTCTCCTGTAAAAAAGGGAATAAATATAGGCAATATGGGTTGTGTTATGTCATACGATCCCGACCACGACATAACAATTGTCCCTGGGAACGGAATTGTCAATGTTTTCAGAATGGCCGATAGCGTATGGGAGCAGCGTACTGTATCGAATGGGCCGGGTGCACTTTATGTATATAATCGTACTGCTTACATTAAAAGCATAAAGAAATTCTTCTGTCTTCAATCGTATACAACACCTTCAAACCGTGTTCTTGGATGGACATATGATCCGGAACAAAACAAATGGGATTCTGTTGCTGTACCGCCAACAATGGTTTATCGTTCAAGTAAGCTTGGTTTAGCTTATGATACACTTAACGATGTTGCAATAGTTTTCGGCGGTCAGACATTATGGAATGTAGGTCCTGTTTCTGATTCCTGGGCATGGCATGCAAAAACAAACACATGGGAAGCTCTGTCTCCAATCGGTGGAACTTTTTCAGATGACTGCATGAAAGCTGTTTACGATCCTGCTCGAAATGTTTTCTATGTTAACAATAAGATTTACAGATATAAAAAGAATCCGCAGTCATCTTGTGAAATGGTCAAGTCTGTAAAAGCTGCGCAGATGCTTAGTGCGTACCCAAATCCTTTCAATAGTAGGGTTAAATTTTCACTCAATGTAATAGGCGCAAACAATCCTGTAAAGTATTCTGTCTACGATAGCCGCGGAGCGCTTGTTTATACT
>JAEUSG010000100.1 GCA_016788315.1 Fibrobacterota bacterium
TGCGGGAACACTCGACCAGGGCTGATCGATTGCCTTCGGTTTATACTTCTGGAATTCATTTAGCAGAGACTCTCTATTTCCACTGCTTTCTATTTTGGTAATTATCTCTGTATCGATTTTTGCATGTGAAAAATTTATATACCTGCCAATTAATGATTTTGGATTTTTATCTGAAGTTCTGTAGTCGACTATACCATAATTATCATTATCTCCGCCCCATGCGACACCGAGTTTATTACCCCTTCGCAACCCGACTCCGAAGAATTTGGCCCCCTCTTTCCCTACAGCAGTCCACTTGAGATTGTATATATCGTTTTGCTTTGAGACATTTAAAATACCGCTGTAACTAATCTGACCAGTATTATGAGATTCACTATAGGTAATACCTGTAATGCTGAATTTTCCGCAAAACTGATCTGTTTCGCCTTCAGGCCTTTTTACAAGCCTCAGTTTTTCCATCTGTCCAGTGATAAGAGCATCGCTTGATTCTCTTTTTGCGGACACCCCGGAAATTGATCCATCCTGCTCAATTTCATAGACGATCAGACCGTACCAGGCTGCAGGGCCCCAGGCCGCATAAATACCGTTTCCATCCTGTTTACCGAAACCTTCATATATCCCATCCGGAGTGTGCCATTTCATGGAGATATATGCACCGACAGGCTCCATAAATAGAGCTCCGCCATTTTTAATTTCATAAAGCTCCGCAGCATTTATCTTAACCAAACAAACAAATGCCGTTAACAACAAGATGACAGAATTACAGGCTTTTTTCATATTCATAGACTATAACTACATCCTCATAGCCTTAAAATCAATGGTGCAATTGGACTATCTCTTTATAATATTTCTGCTGTAATTTCCCTTATCTGTGTTGAGACGAATTATATAGCCTCCCTTCGCAAGACTCTGCGACTGCATTGGAAACCGGTATACACCCTTCCCCATTTCCGCTTTGGAAAATAGCGTTTCCAGCAATCGTCCACACGCATCGTACAGGGCCAGACTGGTATTTCCTGCATCAGCAGGAAGAGAAACAGTAAAGTTAACATAAGGAGAAAAAGGATTCGGAGAGGCATCAATAGCAGGTGTCAGAACTGCCATCTTTGACAATAACGGCTGTTCTGCACTGATGTATATGGTGTTAATTGAAGTGTACGTGTCATACATCACAGGATAACCCATTGGACGGGTGGTTATATCCTGAAATGAAATCGGTATACTGGATATCTGCAACGATTCTTCTGTCGGAGATTGTGTAGTCCAGGAGTTGATATTCACCTCAAAATGAACGTGGGCAATATCGTTTACCTTCGCAATCGGCGCACCCTGCTCCACCCAGTCACCTATTTTCACAAGCTTCGTAGTCCCGTTTACATGCCGATACATATCAAGCGACAGCACTTTTCTCCATCCATTAGCCCTTGTCGAATCGCGAATACTGTCAGGCCGTCCAATCTGAATTGTGTAGTAACTCGGCAGCCCGCCGGGAGCCTCCTCAATGAAATAGACCCGTCCCGCTCTTGCACAATAAGCCATTTGACCAACACGGGTATCAAAGTCCACTGCAAAATCCCTATGTCTGTATCCGCGGTTCGTGTCAGTAGACCATCCGCCTGAAATATAGCTTCTCTCCCCTTCCGCAACAGGTATCCTGTAAAGCCGAAGCGCAGGATTATCATTGACAAGATATGGTATCGCAGCATTTGACTGTGGAAACTTATGCACTTCTGCAAACAGAGATACAGCGGCAACAATAAGAATAAGCATGTATGTTTTCATATTACTCCTTGAATAAATGAAACATACATTAATTTAAAGCTCTTTATCTCTATGAGGTCTTAAGTCATGCACTTTCTTATTGTTTCCGCTGCATCACTGACAAGCCCTTTTATTAATTCCCTGCAGCAATCTGCAAATTCTGTAAAAACATTTTTAATATTTGCGAGAGACGACTGATATTCAACGCTCACACTGGAATAGGCTAGAGTATTAACAATCAATTCTCCTGATAAAGCTTCTGCTGAAAGATGTTCCTGCAATCTGCGTTCAACCTCAATTTCAATTTCCGCTTCCAGAAAATCAAATTTCACAACCAGTTTATCTATCCGATCATGCTCATACATCCACTCACTATGCAGCTGCTCAATACCGCTTTTCAGTCCACCAAACTTCTTTGGCGTTGTACCCAAATCATACAGTACACTCTCCCGTATCCGTACCCGCAATTCATCAATTCTTAATTCTTTGGCGTAACCAACTATGCCAAAATCTCTCACACCATCTGTTAGACTCTTACCTTCAATTTTGCTTTTGCCCAGCGAACATATTTTCATTTGAATATGCTCCAGCGTTGCCGCAAACTCCCGAAATCGCCCTGTCTGACTTGACACAGATGTTAAAGTTGAACTGGATCTTATACTGATATCAATGTTTATTTCCATAATACCCTCCTGCCCCTGTAGTGCAATTTCTGTACCATAGTGATAAGCTATTAGTCAATAGAAGAAGAAGTACAGACAGTAATGATTGACAGATAATTTTAATAAGGAAAACGGCAAATAATTCCTTTTCAAAATTCATCCTGAATTTGCAGATATATCTGAAGGGAATCTTATTATTTCATACGGCAATTTGTTTGCGTACAATTTTTCACATAATATATCTTGGATCATGACTCTCTCAAACTA
>JAEUSG010000416.1 GCA_016788315.1 Fibrobacterota bacterium
CGCTTTACGGCAAAGCTCCCATTTAAGACCGGTTAAAAAGCCTGCTCCGCCACGACCGCGCAATCCCGATTTTCTGACTTCTGCAATAACTTCATCATTGGACATATTGTGCAGCGAACGGCAAAGACCGAAGAAACCGCCTCTGCCGATATATTCCTCAAGACTTTCGTGGCTGATGCGCCCTTTATTATGAAGAACTCTTGCATTCTGTAAATTAAAGAACGGTATATCCTTCTGAAGTGCAACCGCATTGTTGCTTACCGGATCATGAAAGAGCATCGACTGGACCGGTTTGCCCTTGCCGATATGTTCTTTGACCATTTTCTCGGCATCTTTTGGCGTTAGCTTATTATAGAAGAAGCCACCAGGATAAACAACAGCGATGGGTCCACCTGCACAAAAGCCGTTACAGCCGGTTTCGACTATGGAAACATTCTTTTCCATCTTTAGAGCCTTAACCGCTTTTACCATCGCCTCTTTAACTTTAAGGGCGCCTGAAGAGATACAGCCTGTTCCGAAGCAGAGCATTATGTTGTAAAGACCTTCCGCTTTTGCCTTTGCAATTGCCTCTTCATTGTGGTCATCTCTAAGAGCGAGACATGCCTGCATATTTCCGCTGACTGTCTCGAGATCGTTTAATGATTTTATTTTATCTACTGTGATCATTTTTTTGCTCCTTTGCCGCTTCTTTTCAGGAAATCACGCAAAAGTTCGGGGACCTTTACAGGACGAACACGTTTAAAGACCTCTTCATCAATAGACATGGCAGGCGCCAGTCCGCAGGCTCCGAAGCAGCGTGCGACTTCAAGGGTAAACTGCTTATCTGCAGTAGTGTCGCCGATTTCAACAGAGAGCTCTTTTTTCAGAGCTTCCAATACCTGCAGACCTCCACGGACGTAGCAGGCTGTGCCGAGACAGACTCTGATAACATGTTTACCGCGCGGTTTTGTTGAGAAGAATGAATAGAATGAAACAACACCGCTCACCTGACTATACGGGATGTCCATTGTGTTGCTGATATGCTGTAGCGCATTCGGTGGCAGGTGACCAATTGCATTCTGAACTGTTTGCAGAACAGGAATTAGCGCCCCGTCAGTATTCTTGAATTGTGCAATAATCCCGTCGATCAATTTGAACATCTCTTTTTCGCTGAGTTCACCGCAGCCAGGACATTTTTGTTGGCTCATTTTTCAACACTCCTCATTTTTTTGAACAAGTGCACATATATATCTGTATTAAGTGTGACAAATATATTTTGTTGTGAATACTATCTCAAATAAAAATTTATTATGTGATTTAAAAGATCATAATTGCCTAAAATCCATCAAAAAAAGGGGTTTCTTAACTGTGCTATCCTATTTTTTTGTGCAAATAAGGTTTTTTTCAGCTTGCATGTTGCACTTACTCAAGCTATATTGTACTATAATTTCACAATAAAACAAGGAGTAAGTCGTATGACTGACGAGAAAATGCCGGATGAGGTAAAGGCTCTTGTTGAAAAATGGAAAGACAAAAAAGGTAACCTCATTATGGTTCTTCACGAATTGCAGAACCACCACGGATATGTACCGCGTGAAACGGCTCTGGAATTGTCAAAGAAGCTGTGTGTTCCGCTTGCCCGCATATACGAAGTATTGACATTTTACAGCTATTTTAAACTTAACGAACCTGGAAAGCACAGGATTTCAGTCTGTATGGGAACCGCCTGCTACCTGAAAGGAGCTGGCATACTTCTCGATGAGCTCAAACAGATCCTGAATGTCAAAGAGGGGGAAACAACTCCAGACGGTCTCTTCCATCTCGATGTTGTACGCTGTCTGGGCTGCTGCGGCTTAGCCCCGGTTCTGATGGTTGACGAAAAAATATATGGTAAAGTTCAAAAGAGCGAACTCACCGAAATTCTCTCCAAGTACGGACGCGAGGAGGCTAAGGTTTAATATGGCAAAATTAACTAAAGAATCATTGGAAAAGAGAGTCGTATCTCCAAATACAGTGACAACGAACTATATACGTGTCGGTATGAGCACCTGCGGTGTTGCAGCTGGCGCAGACGACGTTTACGCAGCTTTTATTGAAGAGGCAGATAAGCGTAAAACAAACATGAAAATTCTTAAATGCGGCTGTATCGGTGCATGCTATGCTGAGCCGCTGGTCGAAGTTGCGGTAGAGGGCATGCCGACTGTACTATACGGTAAAGTCAACCGTGAAACTGCTGTGAAGATTCTGGATAAGCACATCCTTCAGAAAACCATAGTTCAGGATTTCGTCTTTGACGGAATTTTAAGGAGGTAATACTACTAATGAGCGATACAAAATACCTTCTAATACGCGATACTGATGCCGGCAAGGATACTACTAAAGATTTCTTTGCTACATTCCTTAATCAGATTATGGCCGCAGGTCTGCAGGAAAAACTGCAGCTCGTCAGAGTTGCCGATATCGGTCTTTACTCTAAGGGAGTTGTTCTAAAGGTCATTCCTGCTGGTGATATATATACAAACCTGACTGAAAGCGACATTCCGCTTCTTATAGATACCCTATCAAAGGGTAAAACATATGATGCCAAGCTCTTCAAAAAAGACTCCAACAAGCAGGTAAGAATTGTACTTCGGAACTGCGGTGTAATAAATCCCGAATCTATTGAAGAATACATGGATCGCGGTGGTTATCAGGGATTGCGAAAAGCATTACTCATGAAGCCCTCCGAAGCGATAGAGGAAATGAAAAAGGCAGGCCTTAGAGGCCGCGGCGGAGCCGGTTTCCCTACATGGATGAAATGGAAACTTACAGCCGAACAGAAGGCTGATGAGCGTTTCGTAATATGTAATGGCGATGAAGGCGATCCGGGCGCATACATGGACAGAAGTGTACTCGAAGGTGACCCCCATTCAGTTCTTGAAGGGCTTTCGATAGCGGCTTATGCAATCGGTGCAACAAAGGGCTTCTTCTATATAAGAGCTGAATATCCGTTGGCCGTACAGCGTATCGAAAAAGCAATACTCCAGGCAAAAGAGAATGGTCTCTTAGGCGAAAACATACTTGGTAGCGGCTTCAACCTGGATCTTGAAATCCGCCTTGGCGCCGGTGCATTCGTTTGCGGAGAAGAAACATCTCTCATCGCATCTGTCGAAGGCAAGCGCGGCACTCCCCGTCCTCGCCCACCATTCCCTAGTGTTAAAGGACTTTGGAATAAACCGACATCCATTAATAATGTCGAAACACTCGCAAATGTACCGGTAATTTTCAACGAAGGCGGAGCTAAATTTGCATCAATTGGAACAGAAAAGAGCACCGGTACCAAGGTTTTTGCCCTTACTGGAAAGGTTGTTAATACCGGCCTAATCGAAGTGCCTATGGGTATAACATTACGCGAAATTGTTTATGATGTCGGCGGTGGCGTCCTCGATGGCAAAAAGATCAAAGCTGTTCAGACAGGCGGACCTTCTGGCGGTGTTATCCCGGAAAAATTCCTTGATACACCTGTTGACTTTGAGAATCTGGGTAAACTGGGCTCCATTATGGGTTCCGGCGGTATGATTGTTCTTGACGAGGATGACTGCCTTGTTGATGTGGCTAAGTTCTATATGCAGTTCTGCGTAGACGAATCCTGCGGCAAGTGCGCGCCATGCCGAATAGGCACATATCAGATGAAGGATATCTTAGAAAAAATCACATCAGGCAAAGGTAAAGCTGAGGACATTGTCAAGATGAAAGATATCGGTCTTGCTATGCAGAAAGCCTCTCTATGCGGCCTTGGACAAACAGCAGCGAATCCTGTTCTTTCTACCGTCCGCTATTTTGAGCATGAA
>JAEUSG010000139.1 GCA_016788315.1 Fibrobacterota bacterium
AGTTTTTCAGCAAGCAAACCAATGGTATGGATCTCTTATACAGGCTGGGGCACAAAAGCATATAGAGATGACGGAACTGTTCTTACCATGGTAAAGGATATGTCTACAAACAAGGCAGTCATCAGCGTAGATCGGATTGCAGTTGACCGGAAAACAGAGAGAGTCTATTTCAACGATGCCTGGAGCGGTATTTATCAAGTAAGCAACTGGGATTCGCCCGTCGTATCTGCATGCTCGTCAACATCGGGACGCATTTATGGTGCCGATATGTGTGTCAGTCCGACCGGCTATCTCTACGTCCGGGAAGGACAGAGCTACAACGGCTCTGTAACCCGTTATACGCTGGATCACAAACATGCGCCCGCGCCATTTGCCAACACAGGCAGCCATGTCATGACACCTTACATATATAGCCGTATGCACGGAGTGGGCGGCTATGGCGAACGCGGATTTGATGTTAACAAACAGGGCAAACTGGCCATCGAATACATGTACACCTTTGGTCCCTATTTTATCGGCATGCTCGGCGACTCAGGACAGCGTTGCACAGGCGAAACCACTGGTGTAGTTGACACAATAATCAAACCAATCAACGGCTATTACGCCAATTGCGGCGGTGTCAAGTTCGACACAAAAGGCAATCTTTACATGGGAATGAAAGGAAAACCTGAAGGCTTTGTCGTTCCTGACCCTTTTAAAAACGATGACACATACAATCGTGGTATTGGTGTAGTGGCACGCTATCCGGTTGGCGGAAAAGGCAGCGTTGCCTATAACTCCGGTATAATGAGCTTTCCAGGCGCAGATAAGGTTTACCTTTCACCGTTATCCCCTTTCAGTTCCGCATGGGGCGAATGCGCCTGCCGAACTCCACGCTTTGATATCGACCTCTTCGACCGACTCTACCTGCCTGATGCTTTGTCAAATCAGGTTCGCGTGCTGGACATTGAAGGAAATGTACTTCTGACATTCGGCGAATACGGTAACTGGGACTCGCAGGGTCCTGGCAGTCTGATACCTACAACCAGTGTTCCTCTGGGCTGGCCTGTTGGCGCCGTTTCCACCGATAACTATATCTATGTTGCGGACATGATCAATTCACGTGTTGTTCGCACTCGTAAAACGTTTATATTGGACAACATGCCCGGGTCACATACAGTGACCGAAGGTACTGTTCAGAATCGGAAACTGCACATGACCGCAAACCCCAACCCTTTCAATCCAATCTCGCAATTATCAGTAACACTGCCAAACGATGGACAGGCCACTCTTGCCATTTACGATATTCGCGGTCGCCTGGTTAAGACTCTTGTGCAGGGAAAGCTGCGCGCCGGTCTGCATCGGTTTACTTTTGACGGAAAAGATCTTATCAGCGGAATGTATTTTGCCCGCCTGGTTGTCCCGGGACACCAGTTGGAAACTCGTATTATGCTTGTTAAATAATAGGGAGACTAAAAAATGAAGACACTTCTAATATTAACAGCTCTTATACAGATGGTTGGCATCAACACCGCATTGGCCGAAAGCAATCCTGCTGAGTGGCCAGTTTTGTATAATGCCAACCACTCAGCCTTTTCAGCGACAACGGTTTTGAAACCGCCGCTAAAAGTTAAGTGGGCTGCTAAGATTAATAGTGTTGTTCAAAATCCTGGTCCTGTTGTGGCTGAAGGATGTCTGGTGGTGAATGATGCACAGGGTTACCTGCATTGTCTGGATGCCGAGACCGGTGAACTGAAATGGCGTTTTTTCCAGAAGCAGATTGGTTACGGTGGCGGTGCCTCCTCTCCGACAATCTGGAATGGTCGTGTGTATTGCGCCTTTTTCTCCAGAGCATGGCCGACTTTAGGCGGTATGCACTGCTTCGATCTTAAAACAGGTGAACTATTATGGAAAGAAAAGCGAGCCGGTCTCTTAGGAACCCGCATCAAATTTTCACCACAGGTTTCCAAAGGAAAGCTTTTTTACATCTCGAACGTTAAAGCCAATCCAACCGCATGGGATGTTGACAACTCCGGTTATAAGGCGCAGGTCCAATGCTGGGACGCCCTAACTGGAGACAGTTTGTGGATCCATAACGTTTGGGAATCACGTTGTCAGAATACGACGATACTTGTTGTCGGAGATACAGTTTAGGCTTCAGTTGGAGTTAGCGACCAGTCAAGCGAAGGAAAAACATCAGTGCTTGATCTGACGGGCAAATTGCTTTGGTCGTCCACAACGCATCATGTCAGCGGCTACCTCGGCAATCTGCAATACCTGCCCGGAAAGCTGGTTATGTTAACCGGCAGCAACTATAACGCGGTCAGAATACTTAACACCTCAGACTGGTCAATATTTCTTAACGCCGGTAACGGTGATCAATATTCAAAAATCAACGCCTTTATGAACGGTAAATACTGGAATCGCGGTTACGCAGGTCCTCCAGGTTCAAATGATGCCGTTACCGGTGTACCGGGTCCTGGTGCTAAAACATTTAACAACGAGAAATTCTGGTCAGGCTGCGCGAGCCCCATCGCAGCGAATGGCTACGTATACTCCGGTTTCGGCAGTCCTTCAAAATCGGACACTGCAGACGGAGGACATAAATGGTATGCATGGGATGAGAGCGGCAACCCTGTCTGGAGCTTTCAGGCCGGTTCTAACTGCTGCCCCAGTTTGGCCATTGCTTACGACAAGCTTTATGCCGTTACTGGTGCAGATGGTCTAATATACTGTTTCGAAAACGCACAATAAACAAAGGTTATTACAATGAAAAAATTACCTCTGTCTATATTATTCATCTCCCTGTTACTTCCGGTATCGCTTCTTGCCGCTGATTGGCCGCAATTCAAACAGACGCCAAACCGGCAGGGATGCAGTCTGACGGAGCGTGTAACTCTTCCGTCCAAACTATGCGCCTGGTTTAACTTTAATTCTCCAATTATCGCTTCACCTGTAATTGTTAGCGGTAAAGCTTATGCGGTTTCGAGCAAAGGGCTGCTTGCACGAATTGACCTTGCCACAAATAAAATTGACTGGCGGGTTAGTTTGGGCGGTGTAGGCAACGAAAGCTCACCTTCAGTAGTAGGCGGTAAAGTTTATGTAGGCACAAAGATTGGTAAGCTATTCGTTCTTGATGCGTCAACTGGTGCAGAGATTAAACAATATGACGCCGGCTCTCCGATTTTTGCTTCACCTCTTGTATTGGACAGCGGTGTCTATTTCGGATCGCTGAATGCAAAGTTTCATGCACTTGACCTTAACGGCAACCTTAAATGGACCTATCAGGCGAAGAATAACATTATCCACAGTGCAGCTTCAGACAGCGGCTGCATCGTTTTCTGCGATGGCAATAAACTGCTCTACCGTTTTCGCGATTTGGGAAGCACGTATGGAGTAGTCTACATCAGCCATATTCTCAATTGGGCAACCACATCTCCTTCATCGGCAGCTCCTCCTTCAGGCGATCCCTTTTTGGCAACTCCAATGATCTGGAATAACGGCATCTTTGTAGGTCGCGGCAACCAGGAATATGGCGGCGGCTCGCATCAGTTGACACGTATCAATTTCTCAACAGGTGAATATAACGTAACCTCAGGCCCTTGCACGGGTGTTTTTACCACACCCTCCGTTGACACTGCTACACACCTGATGTACATAGGATCCAATAATACCGGTCTCTTTGCACTCAGGAACGGCATCGGCACCTGGCCTGACTGGACCACCAATGGTCAATATTACGAAACTACAGGTGTCTGGGGTGTCAATTCATCCCCTGCTGTTGTTGCCAACTGCTTGATTTTCGGCTCAGAGCAGGGGGAAGTCCACTTTTTCCAGAAGGATACACTGCCCTACGGAAAAGGTTACGGCGGAGTTCAGTTCTGGTCATACAAGACAACTTCAGGCAAGGCGTTCAACGCTTCACCTGCAGTCAGTGACGGCAAGGTTATGATTGGATCGTTGGACGGCTGCCTGTACGGTTTCTGGAACGGCACCGAAGTGTCAAGTTCTGTCACTGTCGATACTGTGCATCACACTAACGTAAATGATCGACAATCGCCTCCTGGAGTCTGGACGCTGACCGCCTCCCCCAATCCTTCACCCGGAGGAAGCATAGCCATTTTCTCTTCTAACCATTTCAAAGATATGACACTCTCAATACTTGACACACGCGGAAGAGAAATTAGAAATCTGAAAGCTTCAGGCAGCGGTGTTATAAATTGGAATTTGATGAATTCCCGTAACGAGCCGGTTGCGGCCGGAGCTTACGTAGCCGTGCTTAAGAACGGGACAGATAAAACCATCCATACAGTAAGACTTGTAGTTATGCGATAGCCGTTGGTCATACACTGTCA
This sequence comes from Fibrobacterota bacterium, assembly GCA_016788315.1. Classification (GTDB taxonomy): domain Bacteria; phylum Fibrobacterota; class OXYB2-FULL-49-7; order OXYB2-FULL-49-7; family JAEUSG01; genus JAEUSG01. Next base: position 4,335 of record JAEUSG010000139.1, read on the forward strand.
TTCAAGCTGACCGTATCTTAATACCGAACTGCTTCATTTTTCTAAAAAAAGTGGCACGCGATACGCCTGAGTCGGCAACAGCACGTGCCACGATGTTGTGATTACGCTGCAGATACTCGAGCACTGCTGTACGAGTCAGGGCGCGAGAGTCGCCTTTAGGCAAGGCTGTCGCAGTTGCGGATGCGGGTTCGGGCGAAACGGAAACAGGAAGTTCAACGTCAGCAGTCCCCAAAGTTTCTCCGGTAGAAAAGACCACTGCCTTCTGGATGAAATGTTCCAGTTCGCGTATGTTTCCCGGCCAGGAATGCAGCGCCAGACGGCGGAATGCTTCAGGCTCAAACCCCTTGACCGAGCGGTTAAAGCGGTTATTGGAGCGCTGCAGAAAGTGGGTGCAGAGAAGCGGCAGATCTTCAAGCCTCTCACGAAGAGGCGGCAGATTGAAACGGGCTGCATTCAATCGATAGTAGAGGTCAGCCCGGAAGAGTCCCTGATCCACCAAGCTCTTAAGGGGGCGGTTAGTGGCAGTTATAAGACGGCAGTCCACCTTTGTGCTGCTTCGGCCACCCAAACGTGTTATGCGAAAATCCTGCAGTACAGTCAGAAGTTTGGCCTGAACTTGTAATGTCAAGCTGGCCAATTCATCTAAAAAGAGAGTTCCTCGGTCGGCCTGTTCAAACTTGCCTGGCCGGCTCTCTACCGCACCGGTAAAAGCCCCTTTATCAACACCGAACAGCTCACTTTCCAGCAATGTTTCCGGAATGGCGGAACAATCTACATGAATAAATGGACCTTTGCTGCGTTCGCTCTGCTCATGAATGTAGCGCGCCAGCACCTCTTTACCGGTACCGGTCTCTCCTTCCAGAAGCACAGTGATATCCGTTGCCGCGGCCTGCCGCGATTCACGTCGAAGACGGACCATAGCGCCGCTTTCGCCAATAAAAACCGTATCACGTTTCTCGGTTCCGCGCGCCATAGCTTTATAGCGATCGCGCTCCCGTTTGATATTCTTGTTGGAGAGTTCCAGCTGCGCAACCGCCCTTTTCAGCGAAGTAACATCCTGCAGCATAAAGCCGTAAAGCTGCAATGCCGGTTTGAAAAGGCTGTTATGATGAAAGGGCTGAAAAAAACAGGCGCTGTCAGTAGTTTGAATGCGCGTTTCGTTGAATCCTGATTGCTCGGACTTGTCTGAAGGCAGAGCCGAAAGTTGTGCCGACAAAAGGCGAATACGGCCCGGCAGCCTTTGATAGAGATAGATGTAGCCATCTGAAGAGACAATTGGTTTGGTGTCACGGTATGAGATAAGCGGCCTTGAATTGACAAACAGTGACATGATACAGCCCCGTTTTACAACGTCAATAACAACTCTCCCCGCCACAGTCATTTCAGCTGCTGCCCGGTGTATGGCAACACCCTCTTTTTTCAATTGCACACCGTTAGAGTGTGGGTCAGGGCCCAGAAGATACCCCATAAGGTCGGGAAAGAAGTTGTCAAAATCATCAACGCCATTTAGAATAACTGAAGGAGGTGATCCGGATTCGACTTCAATCTCCATGTGAAAACAATAATCCAGTTTTTCACCGTCAATCGGCCCGGCCAATTTCAGCAAATGCTCTTTCGACTCCGACGAAACCCATGTCAATGGCAGGTTCTGAAGCAACGGCAGAGGTTTGGCATATAACATATTGAAAACGTCTGGCAATTCGGGCTGTGCGAGGGTCGTTTCAAGTGGTGACGGAGTGAGAAGTGTTCCGATATTTTTTTGGAAAAGCTCATACTTGACAGATACATAAGTTGCTGTGGCATTCAGAAAAGCACGATTGCAAGCTTTTATAATACCTGTGCCATCACATAAAAAGGCAGGGTAGGGCCTGTATGGGCTCATGGCATTACCAAGAGGAGACATTTGTATCAACCCTTCAGCACCTTTATCAGTTTTACGGATAAATGAGAGGCGGGAAAGCGGCAGAGAGGTGTAAAACTCAAAGAAACGCTCGAACTGTTCGTATCTATTCCGTGATTGGTATATGGCAATGGTGTCGCTTGTATCAGGTCTGTCCGACATTTCGAAAAACTCTTTAACAGCCCTACCCTTTAATATTTGACAATAGTAATTGGCAATCGACCACCCTAGAGCTTCGTTTATTGGTTCAGCACTGGTTATCACCAATGCATTATTCAACGTTATATAAAGGCCACTGGCATGGATAATTTGAGACGTTGGTATCATTGAAGTATCAATATAGTCTCAAATTAAATAGGATGCAACTAAAACAGCCACAATTGGTCTTGATGTTATTCACTGATAAATAGTCAGTTACGTAATATGATGCTAAATCAGTAATGGTTGCATGTTTATTGCAATATGCTTAATAGTTCAAAAGGAGTTGTGATGAAAGCTCTAAAAGAGGGTTCCTGGTCAATATTAAAAGTTAAAGATGAAGAACCGGACCTCATTGTCAAAACGTTGGAAAGCGAGCTTGCTCTTGGAGTATCTACTATCTGGGTACTTGACTTCACCTTTGTTGAAAGTGTCGAGCCGACAATTTTCGAAAAACTGACTAAGCTGATTGCACAGTTTCCAATAAGGGTTAACCAGTTTCAAATTCTTAATCCGGGCGAAAGCGTACTAAGGGTTCTAAAGGAAACAGGTTTTGAGAATAAATGTCAGATCCGCCATCTTTATCCGACTGCATGGTAAAATTATACGTATACACATAAAGTCAAAAGGGGATATTTCATGAAATCAATCTTAATTCTGCTGGCGGTTATGTCATGTTTGCTCTTTTCGCAAAGCAACGTTTGGACGAAGCTGACCAACAATCAGGTTGGAAACCGGCTACTGCCACTTCTGACCTATCAGCCGGAAGATAATCGCTTTCGTGTAACACTGGGCGCGGTAACCGATTATTACATTGTACAGAACTTTTCTCTATCGGAAGGTCGATGGATTAATGAACTTCCTAATGACACCTTATATGGTAAATGGGCTGACAGCACGGGTCCTGCTCGTGGCACAGGTCTGCCTTCAGCATTTCCATACAGCAGTCCCTTCTTCAACAAAGTCGGCGGCTATATGCGCCCCCTTACAACCTCTTATACATCGCACTGGGGCCGTGTATATCATCAGGGAGCCTATTGTCCTGACGATGGTAAAATTTACTTCTACATGACCAATCTTACCTTTACGTACGACACCCGCACCAGGCTATGGGATAGTCTATCTGTCAATGGAGATGCACTGGTGACGCCTCCGCTTGATTTTCAGAGCATGCTGCGCTGGGGTTCGCTCTGCTACGATCCTGTAAATAAAGAGATGGTTCTCTTCGGCGGAGGTTCCATAGACCGTGATAACGGCACTCCCGGCACCTGGACCTTCAATATTGCAACCAAACGGTGGACCGAACTGAAACCAGCTGTTCAGCCTCCCTCCCGCTGCTTTTCCCCAATGGTTTATGACGCAAAAAACAGGTGCATAGTTCTGTTCGGCGGCGACCATCTTGACTATTTGACTAATGACACCTGGGTGTATGCATGCTCTACACGTACCTGGCACAAAAAGAACCCGGCCAAAAGCCCCGCACCTAGAAGTACGCATGCCATGGTCTGGCTGCCGAAATCACAAAAGGTTCTTCTTATAGGCGGCAACAACTACAAAACTACGCTACCACTTGACATGTGGACATATGACCTTGTCTTAAACGAGTGGAAGCTCATCAAACGATTTGGCACAGAACCACAGCCTTATCACAGATATAACAATGTCGGCGTCAACCGTATTATCGGCATGGCGGCGGCCGACACAGGTGACCGTGTTGTGGTTCTGGGTGATTCCGGCAACCTCAACAATTATACCTCTGCGCCCTGCACCTTTGTTCTTAATTGTGACGCTGCAGCTATTGACGAGGCAGGAACAGCTGCCTATGGCGTAAAGCCGGATTCTATACTCTATTATGAACATGAACCATTCTACAACCCTGCGTGGTATACAACCAGCGTTGCCGAACCCGACACTGCAGCCAATGAGAGTACGCTGAAAAATCTGCCGGTTGGTACATGGATTAAGATGGTGTCACCGAAGATTTACGGCGGCGGGCAAGGTCGCGGATGGTCAACCACCATATTCGCACGCGAAAAGGATGTAATTGTCAAGTGGGGCGGCGGCCATGTTGACTGGTGCGGTACCGATATCCCACACTACTCTCCTTCCCGTAACCGCTGGACTGCCGGTTACTGGCCGGAGCACCCGAATGATTTTAACGGCGGAATCAACTGCACACCAGGTCCGGTCACATTCAACCGCAGACCATTCATGCCTGGTCACACATATCATGCCTATGACTGGGATCCACGATTGGGCAAAATCGTTTTCCTGAAATGGAAGTACACCTATTTTTATGACATTGACCGTATGGACTGGGATTCGGCAAGAATTATCAATCCGGTTCAGAACTGGCCCTCGGCAAACGCCTGCATTACATATACGGCACACGGAACCGTATTGACAGGTTCGGATGGTCGCATGTGGACACTTAACAGCGCCGGTTCAGCCTGGTTGCCATTAACTGTCAAAGGCACTGCACCAACTTACTTCGCTGACAATACCGGAATTATCTGGGACAGCAAACGCGATCGTCTCTGGGTTCTTCAGCGTGGAACAGGCGTAACAAAGGTTTACTCATTCAGCTTCAGCGACAGCCAATGGACGCAGCAGACTCCTTCCAATACGTCGGTAGTCACCAGCACTTACGACGGATACCGCGAACTTGTCTATTTGCCTAAGTCAGACAGGATATTGACATTCATGTCAGCCACAGGAGGGCTCCTAGCTTATAATTGCGCAACCAATAGCTGGGAGGTACTGCCCACATCTGCCGGTTCCAGCGGACTTACCAGTCTTGAAAACCGGAGCACCACACTCATGTACGATGCTAAACGAAATCTTATTTGGAATTCAAATGGATTCAATCTGTATGTTATGCGACCAGATACAGGTATCTATGTCACAGCGGAGGAAACAGCAGGCTCTTTGTCTTCCCAGGCATCAGTTACTGTGTCGCCAAATCCGTTCAATCCATCATGCGCGTTGCGTGTAAACGTACCAGCTAATCGTCAAGCAGCATTATATGTCAGACTGGCAGTATATGATGCTTCTGGAAAGTTGGTACGGGTGGTGGCGAATGGATCGTATAAGCCTGGCGTCCAAAACTTTGCATGGGATGGAATAGATGTACACGGAAAAAAAGTATCGTCCGGTGTTTATTGCTTCAAACTTTCTGCAGGTGGTCAGAACCGGATATTTAAAGCCATATACGCACAATAAGCTATTCTAAAACTTTTAGGAAGAACACAACAGATGATTAATCGTGATCTTTATGTTCTTCCATTTTGATCTTTTTCTGTACAAGGAGATCGCTGTAAGCCAAAACAACTGTGCTCAGAACGAAGGTAAGATGAATTACGACCTGCCACAGAACCTGGTGCTGTGAAATTGATGTTGAAGAATCTCCAAGCTGAGTGAATGTTTTAAGAAGATGAATTCCGGAGATTGTTATAAGCGCACCGGCGAGTTTAGTTTTTAAAGTACCAGGATCAATATGCCCAAGCCACTTCGGCTTGTCAGGATTTCCATGTAAGTCCAGTTTACTGACAAAGGTTGTCCAGCCTCCGATTACAACCATAGTTATCAGATTGACAACCATAACAATATCCACCAATGCCAAAATCGTTTGCAGGAGAATATTTTCCGACATACTGGCGGAATAATGAAACAGATGAATTACTTCGACAATGAATCTGTATGCAAAGATTAATTGTGCCGCAATAAGTCCTACGTATATGGGCGCCTGTATCCAGCGGCTTGCAAATATCCCTGTTTCAATAAACGATTCTATTTTCTTCACTTTTTTGAATCTCCTTTTTTATTGCTGTAAAAATAGAATGATTTCCTTACGCGAAACAAGAGAGCATAAAATATTAACTGCGATTCTCTGAAATCCCTCATCCGATGGATGAAGATAAAGATCACCATAGAACTCAGGCATATGTGGTGATACCTCATACCCATCAACAACTATTATATCTGAATAAACTTCTGCACAGCTTTTTATCTGTTTTCCCGCCTCTTGTAATGTTCCTGCGCCATTCTTTTCGTCTCCATCCAGTCTCCAGAAAGGAGTAATTACAATTTTAGGAATTCCCGGATACACCTCTGTCAATTTTTTAAGAAAAGCTGTGCATCCCTGTCTGAAATTTTCACCATTTTTCAGTGACCAATCATTTGTTCCATAAGCAACTGTAATCAGATCCGGTTTGAATTCTGCATCACCATCTATTAACTCAGCATCGAACACATATCCGCCTACACCAAGATTCAGAACCTCTGCTTTAAAGAATTTTCCAAACGTTGCAGAAAATATTGAAGAAGGCTTTAAGGCATCCATCCCTTGAGTTATAGAGTCTCCGAAAGAGATAATTCTTTTTGAAAGTGCTTCTGCCTTCTTTAAGACAGTGCAGTTTTCTAAAACCATTGACTTAATAACATAACAGGCAGTATGAGGCAAGAGAAGCGTTACTCTTCTTTCACCACTCCCTTCAATTGGAATTACACTTATCTGTTCTCCCATAGGCCGCTTTACAGATACTGAGGCTGTAACAGCACCATCTATCATAATGTCAATACTTGCATGTGGTCGTGCATACCCGTCGAATAGGAGGCCGATGCTTACTGAAGAAGCATCAGTAATAAAGTCAAGCGTAACTCCTGCAGGCGAGAGTGCGCGGATCATTCTGTCACGGTTTCCTTCGAAGCGTGCAAACTGCTTCTCCGTAAATCTTAACGGACGCACACCGCCATTTTCCATGCGCACTGAAAGAATATTTTTAAACAAAGATACTACTTCAGATAGTTCCAGTTCTTTTGTCACTTTTCCCTTCTCTCCATTTCTTTGTTTGAATTCAAGCTGTTTTAGCCATATATTATAATAAAATAGGAGGCCCTTGTGATTATTCCCATTATACTTACCATTTTCTCTTTCGTCTTTGCGGGCTGGAAAGTCGATACGATCGGCCCCTGTCCAACCATACACTCCTACGACATTGTTGTCGGCAAAGGGCGTAACGATGATACAAACAGATTATATGTCTCAACCAGATATGGCGGAATTTACGAATGGACACGACGAGGTGCCTCATGGGCAATGACAACGGTTAAAGGTTCCGGCATTATCAACCTTGCAACACTTGAACTTGGGTGTGGCAGAAACGACGGTACAAAAAGACTTTACTACTCTGAATTCCGTGACACCGGCGGCCTATATGAAGCATCATGGACAGGCGCATCCTGGTCCATTTCAAGGATAGACAGCGGAGTATCATCTATTGGTCTCATTATTGGAAAAGCAAGACCTGACAGTATTACCAGAATCTATATGAACAGCGCCAAAACAGGAATCTGGGAGTATACCAGAAATGGTGCCTCCTGGTCTAAAACGAAACTTTCCACAGACGGCGGGGAAGGAAGTCCGGCTATAGGAGATATCCGTAACGACGGCATGCAAAGAGTTGCCGCATATGGACGGAGGTTATACGAACTTTCATGGGGCGGAACGAAATTTGATTCTGTCAACATTGATACATCAACACTTTGGCCGGATCCCATCCTTATTGGACAGTTTCACAATGATGGCAAAAACCGAATACTTGCAAACTCAAACAAAGGCCGCATAGCACTCTCTTATTCAAACGGAACTTGGACAAGAAGCTCCATCGACACAACAGTACAGCGCGGCGACATTCTTATTGCAGCGCTGAAAGCTGACGGGAAGAAGCGTGTCTATACAAACTACACGGCACAGGGAACGCTTAAACCAGCAGGTCCGGTAAATGAGTTTACATGGAACAACAGCTCATATGATCGTTCCAGAGTTGTTGATGCTGTATCGGGTGCAACAGCAAGTCTCGTTGCAGGTGTAGGACGGAACGATGGCGTTATGAGAATGTATGCTCCCCATTATATAAGCGGCAAAATCTACGAGATTACAAACGATACGCCATACGTAGAGTCCTCTTCATCTTCCGAAAAAGTTAATTCCCTCAATCACTCAATCAGCATTCATAGCAGTTTTTGTGCAAGAGGGAACTCTCTCTCTTTTGAATATAGCAGCACACTGCCTTGCAACTTTCTTATCACAGATATTTCCGGCAAGGTTTTTGCGAAAGGCTATCTTCCCTCTTCTCAGAGAAAAGAACAAACTATTTCGGTAAAAACAAAATCAGCAGGTATTTACCTGCTGACTCTAAAGAATTCTATTGGAGAAACCGTTATAAGAAAGATAACTTTGCTCTAAACGTTTATTTGAGCAGCATTACTTTTATCTGTTTGACACCTGTTAACGTGGCCATTCTCACAATATAAAGGCCGGCAGTAACTGATTTCCCGCTATTGTCCCGGCCATTCCAGCTTATGCGATGTGTTCCTGTTAAAGCGATACCATTGTAAAGAGAACGAACCATTTTACCATCAAGAGAGAAAATATTTATTGAGACTGTTCCGGCCGCCTCTTTATCTGTTAAACTATAAGCAACTACTGTCGATGGATTAAATGGATTAGGGCATACGTTAAGATCACACTTTTCGACTTTTGCAGCCTTGTTATTCTCCAATACAGATGCACATCCGGATGGACTCAATGAGTACAACTCGAAGCAATTAAGGAAAGCTGTATCTGTTGATGCCGTTGCAGTCTTCACTTTGAATTCAAGCTCATAATCGGACACTACAACATCACGACCGATAAAACAGGCACTCTTTGCTCCAACAGAATCAAATGGTGAAAATGTTCTCCAAGGCTGCCCTTCAACATCGATATCCATTGTTGCCTTTTTGGCAGCGTCAAGAGCACGGCAATCAGCGAATCCAAGACTCAGACGATAAGTCCCGTTCGGCACAGTCACTTTATACCAGATTACCGGATTCAATGAATCCGGCATTATGTAGTTTTTAAAAATTGTAGGAGCTTTCGTGTTCAACACATTTCCACTTGCGAGCGTTCGAGCTTTGTATGGAACATAATTTGCATTAAAAGCGGTTCCTGTGGCAAAATTTCTTGGCACATATCCCCATGTACCGGCAGCGAAGTGCTGATCGTGCAACCATCGTTTGCCCGTACTGTCAACATACTCAAGTGCAGGATTGTAATACGGCTGTGGAGCAAAGCAGTTGACGCGTAATGTATCGGTGCAGGAAGGAGCCACTGCAATGTCAATGTTTTTTCTAGCCCGCGCATTATAATTGTCGAGTGCTTCCACCCTTGTTCTATACAGATAGGGTTTTGTAAATACATGCCGTGCAGTTGTTGCAGTTGCACCTGACACATCGGGATCACTCATACCGAAATTAAATCCTTCAGAAAACCATTCATAACCAGAAATTGTTCCGTCTGAGTCTGAAGCAGAAACGGTCAAGTTTACTGTCAATGGAGCCATACCGCTTAATGCATCCGCCGTTAAGCTTGTTATCTCCGGCATTTTGTTGTCTGGAGCCATACCTGGTTTTAACGTCAAGTCTCCCCAAATTCCGTTATTGACATTTCTCAATACGCCGCCACGGATGAATACTCTGCCAAATCTTTCACCTGCCGCTAACATCTCAAGACCCTTTGCACCATGATCCTTATAAATGAATGTATTTACGCCAGTACCAGCATATGCAGTAGCACCAATTGCAAGGAGCGTTCCTCCGTTGCGTGTATAAAGCATTGAGTTAGTAATGCCTGATATCCCACCAGAATTGCAACCACCTGTAAGATAAAAACGGATTGAAATCGGGTGTTCATAAACATCCGAGGTCCAAATACCTTTCCATTTGTTTGCCTGTTCTGCATGATACCATGCTGAATTGGCATGATACTGAGCATCAAGTAACTCCCCACCCTGTGAAAAACAATATACTGATGGAGGCAATGAATCTCTCATATCTGCATAGTATGATGTGAAGAGAGGTAAATATTTACCAGCATTATAGTTTCTTCTCTCAGAAGCATAGGCCATGTGAAAGTAGGCTTTACGTTGATATCTTGTTATCCCTTTTCTGTATTCATGGTTTGCCTTTAGATATCTTTTTATCTGATCTGCTTCGCCTTTGCCATATTTCATTGTTTCACCGTAATAAGCAGCAAGGCGACTAACCCATATATGCTGAGCATTTGTAGCATCAAATCCATATTTCAACGTGTCAAGTCCAGGTCTGTGGTCTTTGTTGTGCATAATGCCATATTTGAAAGAGTCAACAGCATTATTTAAAAGATCTGTCATATACCAGAATGTTCTCTGATCAGGGTATAAGGTAGATCCAATTATAATTGCACCTGCCATAAACTTTCCTGGTCTATCATATTCTGTTGACAAAGTATCCCATATCTGCTTCACTGTAGACTGTGAATATCTGGGAATTGTTGTTACCCGCGGTGCATATCCTTCACTTTCCATGTCAGCTTTAAGTTGATTAAGTTCTGTTGATATTCTAGGTAATAGAGTATCAACAACAATCAGCAGTACCGTCATATTGCCCGGTTCCGGGGGATACACTATAAGCGTTCCATTCTGCACAGGAGTTGATTCAGAGGCCGTGTGAATCCTGTAAGAAAATGTAAATCTGCCCGTTACGTTATTGGCAGGTGTGTATTTGAACCATGGAATTCTAACACTGCTACCGCGGTAATAAGCATGACCTGTTGTCAATGTTGCCGTATCTAGAATTCCGCTTGATGGGTGACTGACAATTTCAAGTGTGACCGGGGCATCCGCAACATTCAAGTCGGATAGTACAGGCGCAAACTGGCCAAGAAGATTTTGCTGAACCGCTACTTTTAGTGGAAATGCCGATAACGCTGTTATCGAAGTATGTAAAGATAGAACCATAAACATCGCCAAACAAGTTAAAGCGATTAACTTACTCATCAAAACCTCCTCTTAAGTTGTTGCTCATTGAAATATATGAAATACTAATATAGTATGAGCAAATTTCATTCCGCTTAAATTTGTTGAAAAAAGGCAATAATGACGCTATTTAACATAAAATGTCCCGATTTGGGCTGCTATTAGTTATTTTAAGCAGAAAGAAATCCTATGAAATCACCCTTAATAATTACACTACTTCTCCATATTTTAGCCTTTTGCAATCCTTTAACTAAAGCAACCATTGATAACCTTGATAACGTTATTAATATTTCACCTTTATCTGCTACAAAGATTACAAAACCGATGCATATTGCCAAAATTGAAGGTCAAGAAGCTCTTACCACCAATAGAGGTCCGGAAACCAGGAAAGGAACTGAACAATCCAGTGAAGATGGTGGCAAAGCAGTTTTTACCATAAAAGTAAAAAATGGCGGAGACTATACATTAATTGCGGATGCTTTTTGGTGTGCCGGTGATGGTAACTCATTTTGGATAAAGGTCGACTCCCTTCCCTATGAAAAATTCGGCAACGACGGAACCGAAAAAAAATGGATATCCATCAGAGGTCCGGTTTTCAATCTCTCCGCCGGAACACACACATTAACAATACGAGAAAGAGAGTGGGGTGCAGCTATTGGCAACATAACGCTTTCTCCAATTCCGTTTTTTGTCAGCAGTGCGCTTGCGTTCGGCAATTCAGTGACAGTTACAGACTCCAATGGCTACAAGAAGGGCAGGTTTTTATCTATAAAGCAACAGTTGCTTATCCATCCCGGTTATGTTCTGATATCGGAAAAAAAATTGAAATTTGCCTGCTTTTACGCTGACACGTCAAAAAATGGAGTTCTAGAAGCGGATAACAAGCTACCTCTTTCGATCACCGATCCTACAGGAAAGATCATCTATTCAGGATTAATATCTGCTGGTAAAAATTTTACAATTGATATCGATAAAGGCATTGCCGGTAGCTATTTAATCCGAACCGGAGACAAGACCGAATCATATCATAATCTCAATAGCCGTTTTGAAACTCTCCGCACAGCAATATCAGCCATTAAAGGTAAACCTATTAAAAGTAACGATGAGCTATTATGGCTGCCTACAATTGAACTATGTAAAAACAACATAGAAAGAGGATATAAACTCAGACATCAATCTGACGTTAACATTCCTAATACTCAGTACGTTTTGGCTGAATTTAACCGTGCAGAAGAAATTCTTTGTGCATTGCAAAACAAAAGGGCCGACACATTACTGAAGAGCGGAATACAGGAACTGGCGCATTATTCTAAAATTGACAGCCAGCTATGCCCATACACACTATACCTGCCGGCTGAATGGACACATTCTTCTAAAGCACACCATTTTATCCTTTATCTGCACGGCACTGGCGGGACTCAGTGGGAGTTCGAAAGAAACATGGAAGCGAGAAACCTGCCTATCAGCAAACTGGAACATCCAATGATTGTCCCTTTTGGAAGAGGAAACGCCAACTGGATGAAAGAGGCTGAAAAGGATCTCCTAACACTTATTACTATTGCAGGCAAAAGCTTTAACCTTGACACAAATAACATCACGCTCTCAGGCTTCTCAATGGGCGGCTATGGCACATGGCACATAGGATCCTTATACCCTGACAAATTTAAAATTCTGGTTCCTGTTGCCGGCGGTCTTCCCTGGGAATGGTCGCGTCTTAAAAATCCTGACTACAAAGCGCCCGACCCGATATTACCACCAAGCTGGAATGGAAGAATCGTAATTCTCCATGCCTTTGATGATGAAGCGGTTCCATTCATTGCAGCATTAGAGGTCTCGAAGAAACTTGCCAAGGCTGGTAAATGTTTTGATATGAGCGTCTATAGCGGCGGTCACACCGGTCCTATGAATCAGTACGAAATATATAATGAAATCATAAAGGATCGACCTCTGCCCAAAGCGGTATCACCTAAATAGGAAGGCAGACTATCTTTTAGCACAAACCTTTTCAATTGCACTTTTTAAAGATACTGCATCAAAAGGCTTCTGAAGAAACCCATGAACTCCATCATCAATCATGTTTTGAGCGTCACCCTGAAGACTGTATCCTGAAATAAGAAGCACCTTTACTCCAGGATTAATTTTTTTCATTTTCACCCACACATCCCGACCGCTCATACCGGGCATTATCATATCGAGAAGTACAATATCTGTTTCGTGTTGATTATTTTGATACCAGTCAAGTGCTGAAACACCTTCAGCCTCCGTGTGGACTGTGAAATTCATTACTCTCAGAAGCTCATGAATCATAGTACGTACCGGTTCTTCATCGTCAATAACCAGAACCCTGCATGCTGTATTTGTTTCTATATTCGCGGCATGTTCACCGGCAGGTTTAACATTTTCAGAAACAGAAGGAGACTGAGGGAGATAAATATCAAAAGTAGTTCCTTTACCGGGAGCGCTATTGAATTCTATTATTCCCTTATGGCTCATCACTGTTCCATAAACAGCTGCAAGACCTATGCCTGTCCCCTTGCCTGGTTCTTTTGTGGTAAAGAAGGGCTCAAACATCCTTCTCTGCGTCTCATCACTCATACCTGTTCCGCTATCAGCGACAGAAAGCAATACGTAAGGGCCTGGATTCGCTTTATGTTTAATTGCAATCGGAGCGCCTTCGTTTATAATAATATTGCCTGCTGAAAGAATGAGCTTCCCTCCATATGGCATCGCATCACGGCCATTTATCGCCAAATTCAGAAGCATACTCTGGAGCTGTGATGGATCTCCAACAACTGCAAGTGATTCATCAGGAATACTCTGTTCTATTACAATATTCTTGTCTATACTTCGTTCCAGTATGTAAACGGTATCATAAATCAGCTTCTTTACATCAACTTCAACCGTTAGGTATTTGCCTTTTCTCGCAAATGCCAGAAGTTGCTGAGTGAGATCGGCAGCACGATTTCCGATTTTCTTTATTCGCTGACTATACTCGTTAATGTCATTTCTATCCGGACCTGCAACAGCACAGATTAAATCAGCATAACCCACAATTCCAGCCAGCTGATTATTAAAATCATGCGCAACCCCGCCTGCAAGCTTGCCAACAGCATCCATCTTCTCTAACTGATGCAGCTGTGAACTTAGCTCCTCTTTTTCTGCCTGCGTCTTCTTGAGATCACTTATGTCAACAACAATACCCCTAAGACCAATACCACGGCCGTGTCTGAATATCGGATTTGAATGTATCAAAACGGGGAATAGTGTACCATCTTTTTTAATCGCTGTATATTCATGAGAATCAAGTACTCCGCCCTTTGTCCGTTTAAGTATTGAATTTATCGCTATCTCCCTGCTTTCCAGAGGAAACATATGTGCAACATTTAAACCTTTTTCGAGATCTGCTCTTGTATAGCCGAAAGCCTGTAAAGCGGGTTCATTTACATATGTAAAATTACCTTTATCGTCGAACTCAAATACAATCTGCGGCAGGTTATCCACAAACTCTCTGAAATTTCTTTCACCTTCAGCCTGCCTTTCCAGAGCCTGTACCCTGAATGTTTCATACAGCCAGAACGATAAGGTTATCACAATGTAAATAGAGATGAACGTAACAACGAAAGCTGTTGCAAATGCATTCGAAAAGAAAAACAGTATTACAGCTGATGCAATAAGATGACAGACAGCTAGAATCAGTCCTGCTTTACGCCCTATTAATGGCATCGCAAATACAGGTACAATAAAAGACCATAAAAGATCGTAACGGACCGGACTTCCCATTGCGACATCAAACAGAAAAAGCGGCAGACTTGGGAGAACGGAAATAAAGCCGGTCAGAGAGTTCCATTTTTTCTTTAACATCGCCGCGATGCCGATCAAAAGACCTGCTGCAGATATTATGTTAAGAGTAAAACCTAAATAATCATTTATGGTAGCTGAATAAATTCCATACCCTGAAGTAATCATTATTCCAATAATGAGACATGCATATACAACATTACGCCTTACAGGTTCAGCAGTAGGTTTGCGGCTTATCAGTTGTGTGGTTGTAAGTGTAGTACTCATTGATACCTTTTAAATCAGGGCAAAACAACAATGTTTGCAGCTGAACTTTTATGGCCGCACATAAACTTAACTGTATAAATACCAGCCGCGAGCTTCTCATTGATTTTCCAGACTGCTTCCTTCGCATCGGCAACATGATTTACAACTTCTGACTTTATCAATCTTCCACGCATATCGTAAACACTAAAGAGGAAATCACCTTTTGCATCGCCAAGACCTTTTACACTCACAATTCCCTTACCTGTAAATGGCGATGGCGCCATTACCATTCTCAGCGACTGCATTGCTGAAGAGATAGTCCCTGTTTCAACAGAAACATCATCCTCTCCTTTCATTCTTACACTCATAAATGGATCGCCGAAAAGATGCATGGTAAATTGACAGTGGCGCATTGCAAAGGAATTTATTTTGGAAGCGTTTGCTTCGCGCGTTTCCGCAAGCATTACTCCCAGCTTTGAACTGTTTCCGCTAAAATAGGTGTTCCAAAAGTGACGTGCATATCTATGAATTGCACCATCTGTCGAATTTGAAGCCGCATAAGACACGCGACTATTTGACAAAATAGCACAAAAACCGCGTTTACTACCTGTAGTAAACGCCTCTGATACACAATCATCTGTGGGATAATCATACATTCCTGCTTCACACCCTTCGGAATAAAGAATTGGAAAACACTGCTGTTTTACACCAAAGAACAGCGTGTCAGAGCTATTCAGCTTCATCATCTTTCTAGGATAAGAATGGCCATAACTCACATAAACCGAGAAGGAATCTCTCATAACGCGAAGATATATATCTGAGTTATAGAAAAGTTTTCCTGGAGATTCATACAATGGCACTGTTTCTACACCTGAAGCTGAATTAAACCCGACAGTCGTATAGTACTTTGTCGATCCAAAACGAAGTTCATCTAACGATGAATCTGCATATTGTGACGCACCTCCAAAACCCAAAGATTCACCCGCAAAAAAGGCCCTTTTCATATATGTATTGCTGCCGGGAATCCTTTCATAAGCCAATATCTTTCCAATATGATTACTTACTTTTAAAGCATTTTTACCTGAAATTCTGCCAATATACACTTCCTGCAGAATATCAACCATACCGCTGTCATCCCCGTCTGTGGCCTCTGCCCAGCAAGTGTCGCCGTCACGGTTAAATCCACCGTCAAGGCAGGCATAATAGGCATCTGTAGGTATATGACTTGGATCAACATTACCATCCGGTGCAAAATAACCGTTTGGCATCACATATCTTTGCGGAACAACATTTATATCTCCGCCAAGAACCACATATTCAGTCTTCCATTTACTGTATGCATCACGAATGAAATTTCTAATTTTCTCCTGTTTATCTGCTCCGGTGTATGAACCGTCAATTGACTCAACCGTAACGATACAGCCTTTAAGCCCCTGCTTTTTTCTCTGCACAAGGAGAGAATCAAAGGTAAAAGGTATACCAGTAGCATTTTTTATCGAATCTGATGTAATAATCACATATGGAACCGTATCTCCATTTCCACATAGTCCGCCGGATGCAATCTTTGGAAGCGCAGTGCTCCTTCCGCTTCTACGTGTAAAATGAACTGTAACTTCAACCCCCCGCGCGGCAGTTACCACATTCCGTAAAAGCGACGCCTGAACAGGAAAGATATTCCCCATCACCATTCTGACTCCGCGCTTTATTTGGACGGTAACAGCTTCCGCATATTTTCCGGGATAAGCAGACCCGCGAAACAAGGTTCCTTCATCAAATCCTGTTGGCAGTGCGGGGATAACCGGGGAGCCTCTTTTCAATTGCGCTACGGTTAATGTTGTACAACTCAGAACACGAACGACGAGACTATCAAAGACAGCATTTTCAGGTATCATCCATCGAACCGGCATATAAGGAACAACCGGAAGTCCTGACACAGAAAAATTTTCCAATCCTTCAACACTTAATATTCCGCCATCTATTCCACGTTCGACTGTCGGGAGTCTAAATCTATAGCTGCTATGTAAGCTCTCAGCAGAAACAGTAGCGACGGCAAAAACCATAAGCAACGAAATGACGAAAAAATGCATAGATAATTTTCTCCTTG